>JARIDA010000056.1 GCA_029257065.1 Tissierellaceae bacterium
TAAAAGACAAACATCTGATTCCCAATCTAATTGAAGCATATAATATCCTATTATTGAATCATCCTCTATCTTTTTAATCATTCCCAATCTAAAATTATCCGATTCAATATGCTCCATATGTTCTTTATGTGTACTAGTCCATAAATAATCTTTATTCTCCCTATGATTTTCCATCTGAATTATTAATTCTATATCTTCTTCAACTGCATCTACAAAATAAATATTATGCTTTTCCATTATATCACCTCTCCTAATCATATATTATAACAGGAAAATAGTATTTTCAAAACTTGTAATCTTAATGACCTTGTATATGTGTATCTTATGACTATATAATAGATATATAAGGAGGGATATTATGATATTTAATATTAATACTAAAATTGTTATATTTTTATTGATAATTCTATTATTATTTCCAAGTTTCATATCTGCTAATAATTTAAAAACTAGTTTTTCTGATGTGAATAGAAAAAACTGGTATTATAATACAGTTATGGAACTTAATGAAAAAGGTATTATTTCTGGATATGGGGACAATACTTTTAGACCTAATGAGAATATTACTTTTGGAGAATTTTTAAAACTAGCCATAAATTCTACTACTGGTAAAGACTTTAAGTCTTCAGATGGTGAACATTGGGCAGTTGGCGTCTATAAAGAAGCTATTTTTAGAGGTGTTATTGATTCTACTAATTTTAGACCTACAAGGGAAGTCTTTGATTCTCCCATAACTAGAGAGGAAATGACTTATATATCAATTGGAGTTAATGAAAACATTCAAAAAGAATCTGCTTTAAATACTTCTAATATAAAACTCAATATTGATGATATGAATGATATTTCTGAAAAAAATAAAATTTCAGTTAAACAAGCTTTTCAAAAAGGTTTAATCAATGGGAAAAATGGGTCTTTTCAACCTAAGTCTAATGCTAGCAGAGCAGAAGCTAGTACTATTATAATTAGATTACTCAATAAGAGTAAAAGAATACAAATAACAGACTAGATGAATTTATCTAGTCTGTTAAACTATTCCAATATAATAGAGGCTATCATCCTATTTTTAGTACCATCTTCTCCCCTATATGAATAGAGCTTATCCTTATTACAAGCAGTACATAATTCTGAAATATTAATATTTGATCCCAATACGCCTTGATTTAATAAATTTACTCTATTTGCTCTCCACAAATCTAAATATATCTTATTATTTTCCCGTATTACTATATTTTCCTCTCCATATTTCGTTTCAAATAAATCTGAAACATCACTTTTAACTTCATAGCAATTAGAACAAATTGAGGGACCTATTGCAACTGAAATGTCTTTCACATTTGAACCAAATTCCTCAATCATTTTTTCAATCATCTTTCCCCCAATATTTTTAATTGTGCCCTTCCACCCTGCATGGGTTAGACCTATTACTTTCTTTTTTTTATCATAAAAATATATTGGAACGCAGTCAGCATGATATGTACATAGGGCAATTCCCTTCCTATCGGTTACAAGTCCATCTGCCTTTAAACTTCTCATTTCTTCCGATTTTTCATCTTGGATTTTTAATATTCTATCTCCATGAATCTGGGTGATCCTATAAATGTTTTCATCTTCTATTTGAAAAATCTTTTCCACTCCAGCAAATATTGATTTCTGATTCCACCCTATTCTAGTTGAAAATAAATGTTTCATTTTATCCCCATGAAATCCATCCATAGTAAAATATAAAATTTCATCCTTATAGTTTTCACTAATACTCATATCATATCCTCCTATTAAAAACCCCCCTAATCCGTGTCCGGGTTTAGGGGGGTAACATCAAAAAGGGTCTTTTTTAACATTTCATTTTAATACTTTACTTTTGATACAATTTCTCCTAATTTATCTGAAACTATTTTATTTTTCTCCATTATTTCATTTATTTCATTAACAGTTTCTGCTAAACTTAAATTCTTTTCTGCTATGGTCTCCGTTGCGTCTGTTGAATCTTCAACCGTTGCAGATATCTCATTTATAGAGGTTCCAACTTGACTTATAGTAGCTGTCAATTGTTGTGATGTAGCGGAAAGATCTGATAGTATATTGTGTAAAGAAGTACCATCGTCTTTATATTCTCCTACTGCATCCATCATCAGTCCATAATCAGACATAATATCTTCTTCTAAAAACTTCAGTAATTCGGATGTACTTTTTACAAGATCATCCACTGCTTTAGTTATTACATTTGTAACCACTTGTATCTCTCCAACAGTTTCATTAGAGTGATCTGCTAATTGTCTTATTTCATTAGCTACAACTGCAAAACCAGCTCCTGCCTCTCCTGCTCTTGCAGCTTCTATTGCTGCATTTAAAGAAAGTAGACTTGTCTGTTCTGATATATCTAAAATTGCATCTGTTAATAGATTTATCTTGGATACTTCTTTTGAGGATTCAATAGCTTCTGAGATATGATCCCTTGTTCCTTCGTAAACATCCATAGTATTATCTCTTGCATGGATAAATCTATTACTTAATTCATCAGCTTTCTCACTAATTTCTCCAGAAGTCATTGCTCCCTCTTCAACTCTCTCAGCAAAGTTTAATATTGCAGCATTTACATCCTTTGTCGATTCATTTATGGATATTGTTGCAGCTGAGGTTTCTTCCATACCTGCAGATAGTTCTTCTGTAGTAGCTGATGTATCTTCTGATTCTGCTATTAAGTCAGATAATTTAATAACTGTTTCATCATATATTTGATTATTTAATCTAGTTGACTCTTCTAAATCCAACATAAATGCAC
>JARIDA010000085.1 GCA_029257065.1 Tissierellaceae bacterium
GCAGATAGAGAATAATTTATCCAAAGGAAAAAGATCTATAAAACATCTATTGTCCGACTTAAAAGTCCACTATATACAAGAGAAAAAAGCAAGAGAATTCAGCCCTAATTGGGAAATGTTTTTGAATTTAAACACGGTGGAACAGTTGATAGATAATAGTTAATAGTCTACAGTTAAAAGATTAAAATCAAAGTTAAAAGAGAAAAGAAGACAGTTGATAGATGATAGTTAAAAGTCTATAGTTAAAAGATAAAATCAAAAGATAAGAGAATATGGTTAAGAGTTAAAATCCTCTGGGAATTCCTAGGGGATTTTTTATTTAAGATCTTTGGAATGGAAGCTTTTATGATATATAATGGAAATGCAGTTAAGAGATAATAGTAGTTTATAGTCTATAGTTAAAATATAAAGTCAAATTCAACTCTTAACTTTTAACTATCAACTATAAACTGACTTTGAAGGGGGTTATTGGATGATTGAACTTAAGGACTTGTCTGTATCCTATGATGGTGAGAAATTTGCTATTAAGGATATTAATTTGCATATAGAAAAGGGAGAAGTGCTTGGAGTTATAGGGTCTAGTGGTAGTGGTAAGTCTACTTTAATAAAAAGTATTAATAGACTTGTAGAGCCTTTTAAGGGAAGCAAGGTTATTATTGATGGGGAAGATATTACCCATTATAGTGAAAAAGAGTTAAGATTAATTCGAAGAGAGATTGGGATGATTTTTCAAGATTATAATCTGGTGGACAGATCCTCTGTTCTAGACAATGTATTAATTGGTAGACTTGGATATAAGAGTAAAATGGACACACTTTTAAGTAGATATACTGATGAAGAGTATATGATGGCGAGAAAATCTCTTGAACGTTTAGGTTTGGAAGATAAGATTTTTCAAAGAGCAGATCAGCTGAGTGGTGGACAAAAGCAAAGAGTTGCAATTTCAAAGACACTTACTCAACAGCCAAAGATTATTTTAGCAGATGAACCAGTTGCAAGTCTAGATGTGGCAACTTCCAAGGTTATTATGGAATATTTTAAGAGAGTTAATGAGAAGAAAAATATAACCATAATTATAAATCTTCACGATGTTAATCTGGCAAAGGAATATTGTTCCAGAATAATAGCCTTACATAAGGGAGAAATTGTATTTAATGGTAAGGCAGGTGAATTGCATGATGGATTACTTGAAAAGATATATTTACAATAGGAGAAAGAAAAGTTTAATATATGGATTAATATTAATTATGACAATAATATTTTTTGGTTTTTTAGTTCAATTTGATCTTATTAGAATTGTTAAGGGAATTCCTAGCATGATGAATCTTTTTGAGAGGATGTTAAAACCAAATTTTGGATATATAGGAGAAGTTGGAGAGAAGTTACTTGAAACTGTTGAAATAGCTGGTATTTCATCAATAGTAGGAATTATAGCTGCTATGCCATTATCCATCCTAATTTCTAAAAACATTGCCCCAAGCAAGATTCTTTGGAGAGTATTAAATTTAGTTTTTGGAATATTTAGAACTATACCAGCACTTGTCTGGGCTGCAATACTTGTGAGTATATTTAGTATTGGTAAATTCTCAGGAATACTTGCCCTTAGTATAACCTCATTTTTAGTCTCTTTAAAAATGTTTAAGGATTATATTGAAGGAATCAATCAGAATGTACTGGATTCAACTAGATCAGTAGGGGGGAGTAACTTTCAAGTTTTGAAATACTGTGTATTTCCAACTATAGTTGAACAGTCAGTGGCAATATTTTTCACTGTATTAGAAATTAATATAAGAGGGGCAACTGTATTAGGATTCGTAGGCGCTGGTGGAATTGGACAGATTATGTGGAGAGATTTAAATCATTTAAGATATGATAATTTATCTACATTAATATTATTTTTACTTTTAATAATATTTACTATAGATTTTATAAGTTTAAATATTAGAAAGAGATTTAGAAGTTTCTCCATAGACTTTAAATCAATGGATAGTTTTAAAAATTATAAGAAGGCTAAAAATATATTTTTCCTATTAGTGATTCTTCTGGTTGGTGTGGTGAGCTATAGAGCCATTGGAATTAATATGGAGAGGATGATTGTTGGACTTAAACAGGGATTTAATATTGTGAGTAGAATGGTTAGGGTGGATTTAAGTTATATGGATAAATTATTAAAAGGACTCTTAGAGAGTATATCAATTGCCATATTTGCCACAATAATTGGTTCCATATCTTCTTTGATTTTAACTTATTTCTCAGCATATAATTTGCGAAGCAATAAATATACAGTTGGATTTTTTAAATTTATAATTAATCTATTAAGAACATTTCCATCCATAGTAATAGCAATTATACTTTTTAGAGGAGTTGGACCAGGCCCATTATCAGGGGCAATTGCTCTTAGTTTTTATACTACAGGAGTTTTAACAAAAGTTTATTCAGAAGTTGTGGAAGGATTGCCAGATAACTTATTAAATAGTATAAGAGTTACTGGAGCTAATAATTTGGCCATTTATAAAGAAGGAGTAATTCCAGCTACTATGCCTAATTTTATAAGTTTAGCTCTATACAGATTAGAATCCAATATAAGAAATAGTACAATACTGGGAATAATAGGTGCTGGTGGGGTTGGAACATCTTTAACTATGAATATAAATTGGAGAAATTGGGAAAGAGTAGGGCTTTTAATATTGGGAATAGCCATAACAGTTTTTGCAATAGACCTTATTAGTAATAAAATAAGGGATAAATATATATAAAAAAAAGAGTGGATTTTTATTAATCCACTCTTTTGAATTTAGTCTAAGTCAACATCCATTACTTCTGCAGTTGTATTTATAATTTTGTAATCTTCGGCAGTTGCTGGTTTAAAACCATGAATATTAAATAGATCAATCATCAATTCTTGTGCCTCTGGTAGTTCACTTAAACCTGTTAAGGTTTTTATTAAACTCTCTTTAGTCTCATCATCCATATCAGGACTTACAGTTACTGAAACTCCAGGAATTGTGTCTGTCATTGCAATTTGTCTAGTTTCTTCTCTAGCAGTCGGAAACTCTTTTTCATATCTGGTTACATTGTGTTCAAAAGTTGCTATAGCATCCACATCACCATTTAATAGTAATTGTAGTGATTTGTCATGGCCACCACTATATTGATAAGTAATATCTTCTTCTAAATCTATTCCATTTTCAATTAAATGAGCTCCTGGAAATAAATATCCAGATGTTGATGAAGGATCTACGAAGGCTATGTTTTTACCTCTTAAATCTTGAATATCTCTAATATCGCTATCTTCTCTAACAAGTATAATAGAAGTATAACCTGAAGAACCATCCTCATCTACAGCAGTTAATATAACTTCCGCTCCACTTTCTTTATGTGCGAGAGCATATGCAAAAGGTGGTATTATACCAAAATCCACTTGTCCAGAACCTAATCCTTCCACTACTCCTACATAATTTGTAGCAGTGAATTCTTTAACTTCTCTACCCATAGACTCAGTTAACATTCTAGAAAGTGGCTCTAAGGATTCTACTAAAGTGTCCGCATCAACCAAAGGAACAAATCCCATAATTAAAGCATCATCTTCATCTTTTCCACCACAACCGGTAATTAAAGCACTTAAAATTAAAGTAATACAGATTAATAAAATTAAACTTTTTCTTTTCATAAATAATCCTCCTTTTATTCTAATCTTCCACTATCAAGCATATAATAGAATTTTTCTAAAAGCAATCAAAAAAGCAGTTAAAAGTCTAGAGTTAATAGTTTAAAATTAATGTTATTTAATTATCATTGTGCAATAGATTTAAATATAGTATACTGAATATATAGAAAATTCATAAAACAAAAACAGGAGGAATGGACATGAGAAAAATTTTAAGACAAAAGAGTATTATTACATTTTTAGCAATTGCATTAATTTTAACTACATATCAAGGTGCTTTTGCTTGTACAGGAACAATTATAGGTAAGGATGTTTCAGCAGATGGGAACCCTATGATAGCAAGGACAGAGGATTGGAATTCAGCTTATAACAAAATGTTAACAGTGGTTCCAGCAGCTACACACAAACCAGGAGAAATGTTTGAAGATGCTTATAATTTTACTTGGCCTTGGCCAGAAAAAACATATAAATATGTTTCTATACCAGATGGATATCAGGATGAAGGAGATGTATTTGAAGCTGGAGGATGGAATGAACATGGTGTAACTGTAACTGCAACTGTAACTGCTTCAGGAAATGAAGCAGCAGAAAAAGCAGACCCATTGACTAACAATGGAATATATGAGTCATCTGTTGTATCTGTACTTTTACCTCAAATAAAAACTGCAAGAGAAGGTGTAGAATTATTAGGTGAAATTATGGACGAAAAGGGATGTCAAGAAGGTGCCATAGTTCTTATAGCTGATCAGGATGAAATTTGGTATATAGAATTATTATCAGGACATCAATATTGTGCAGTTAAATATCCAGACGATGCATATTCAGTAACTCCAAACTGTTATATGTTGGGAAAAGTTGATATAAATGATACTGAAAATGTTTATGCTTCAGAAAATCTAGTTAGTCTACCTAAAGAACATGGTTTTCTAGTAGAAGAAGATGGACATATAAATATTAAAAAAACTTATGCAGAGAAATTAAGAGATGGTAATAGAGACAGACTTTGGGCAGGAATAAATTTCTTGGATCCTACAAAAAATATTCCACATGATGCAGAAGAATTTGATTTGTTTCAAAAAACTTCAAAGAAAATATCTCTTCAAGATGTAATGGCATTACAAAGATATAGAAATGAAGGCAGTAAATTAGATGCTAATTTGCCTGAAAATAAAGGAAAAGTAAGACCTATAGGTCTTGTAGAACAGGAAGAATGTCATATAATACAAATTAAGAAAGATTATCCTAAGGAATTAGGTGGAATTATGTGGGTTGCTATGGGAAATGCAGAACATGCTATGTATGTACCTGTAATAGGTGGAACTACAGAGACCATAGAACCATATACAATAACTGGAAATCAATATACACCAGATTCAGCTTATTGGACAATGCGTGGAGTTTCAGCATTAAGTGGATTGGATCGTGAACTTTATGGTAAGTATGTTCGTGAGTATTTTGAACAAGAAGAAGAGAATATGATACAAGAATTAAAGGCTTTTGATAAAAAACTTATCAATGCAAGCTCAGAAAAAGCAATAGAACTATCAACTGAATATACTGTTGATAAATTACAAAAAGCATATGATGATGCTACTTTAATATATAAAGAGTTAAATACACACTTCTTTGATCATTCAGGTGATGGAGGATACAAGAATGATGATCAAAAAAGAACTCCTTTTGTACCAAGTTTATTAGGAGAAAAAAGATTAAAAGAGATATATAAAGAGTTAAAACTTCCATTAGATGGTGGAGCTGCACAGCCTTTAGCAAAACCAGATGAGATTGTAGAAGATAAAAAAGAAGATGAAAACATACTATCTATAAAAGTAATTATAGATGGAAAAGAATCAGAACTTAAAGGATATAATATAGAAGGTTCTAATTATTTTAAATTAAGAGATATAGCAGCTGTATTGGCAGATACTGATAGTAAGTTTTCTATAAATTATAATAAAGAAAAGCGTGTAATAGATATAGAAAATGGAAAAGATTATAAAAAATTAAATACTGATTTATCAACTCTAAATCCTAAAATAGGAGATAAAAGTCAAAATAATCAAGATTTAATTATAGATGGAAAAGACATATCAATAATGGGATATAATATAGATGGGTATAATTTCTTGAAATTAGAAGATTTATCTAAACATATTAAATATAATCTAGAATTAAAAGACAATGTAATGGAGATAAATACTGGAAGATAGTTAAAACAGTAGAATATAATCTTTCAATTTTAAAACCAAATTCTAATATTATCTTAGAATTTGGTTTTAATTTTAACTATTTGCTCTAAATTGATCTTATCTGTTTCTTATTGATTTCCTAGGCGATATTATCGGTATATTATCTCCATCAATTGATACCTCTCCAATAACTCCATAAACATCATGTAACATTTCTGAATTTATAACCTCTTTAGGTTTTCCTGAATCATAGAAATTACCATTCTCATTGATTATTACAATATTATCAGCATATCTAGCTGCAAGGTTTATATCGTGTAGTATTACTATCAAATCCAAACCTTTTTCAGAGACTATATCCTTCAATAACTGACATAATTCTAGTTGTCTTTGTAGATCCAGTGAATTAGTTGGTTCATCTAGAATCATTAACTCAGGATTTCTTACAAGAGTTTGTGCTATAAATACAAGCTTTTGCTGTCCTCCACTTAATTCATTGAAACTTCTAGAAGCTAAATCATCTATAGATAGTGATTTCATTGTATTTAAAACAATATTTAAATCTTCGTCAGAAACTTTTCTTCTTAAATCTGGAAGTCTTCCTAGTAAGACCATTTCTAACACAGTTAAACTAGATTGATTTGTATCCATTTGGGGTAAATAGGACATTTTTTTAATTTTTTCAGTTAAGGGTAGATTAGTAATATCTAGATCATCATAAAACACTTGTCCCTCATATTCTAATAATCCGAAAATTGCTTTTACAAGAGTTGATTTGCCAGCACCATTAGGTCCTAATATGACATTAAATCCCTTTGCAAAATCTATAGTTAAATCTTCAAATACAGGATGTGAACTTTTCTTATATGAAAATGTTAAATTTTTTATACTTATCATTGCATACTCCCCATCCTACTAAATATTATTCCTATGAAAAATGGAATTCCAATAACTGATGTAACAAGTCCAATTGGTAGAATAACTCCTCTTATAACTATCTTACTTATTAAAAAAGCTAATGATAATAAAAATGCACCAATAATTGCTGAAAGTGGCATAAAGAAACGTTGATCTTCTCCTACTAATTGTCTAGCAATATGAGGAGCGATAAGTCCTACAAAACCTATAGTTCCAACAAAACTTATAGCAACTGCTGAAAGCAGTGAAGTAAGGAATATAGCCATTCTTCTAACTTTAGTCGTATCTACTCCTAAGCTCTTTGCCTTAGTATCATCAAGAGTCATTGCAGTGAGTTTCCATGCATTTTTAGACAGTATAACAGTACAAAAGATTAAGATTATTAATACTATGTAAAATTTTGTCCATGTTGTCCTGAGCAAGCTACCAAAATTCCAAAAGATCAAACTTTGAAGCTGATCTTCATCTGCAATATATTGTAATATTGTGGTTAGAGCAGTAAATAAAAAGTTAAGTGCAATTCCAAATAAAATTATTGCCGTTTTACCAATTTGTGGTTGCAAGGAAAAAATATATATCAATACTGCAACTAACAAAGAAAAGGCAAATGCATTAGCTGTAACAACTAATGATTCTGGTGCATTAAATAAATTGTTGTTTAGAACCAATCCCATAGCTGCACCAAAAGAAGCTGCTGAAGATATTCCCAGGGTAAATGGACTGGCAATAGGATTTCTAAGTATTGTCTGTATTTCACATCCACCAATGCCCAAGGAGGCTCCAACTACAATGGCCATAAGAGCCATTGGCATTCTAATATCCATTATTATCATTTTATTATTATTCTGACCTACTCCTGTAAAGACTACTCTGAGTATTTCTCTTACTGGTATTGCAGTTGAACCTATGGAGATATTGGCCAATAATAATGCGAAAATAGCTACTGTAAGACCAGAAATAATAACCAGTCTTCTCCTTATAAGGGAATCATATATTTTACGATTTTTTTCTATTTTATTAATTTCATGGTTCATTTTATTCTCTCCATTCAGTTAATAGAAGTGGCATAGCCAAAAATGACTATACCACAATTTAAATTTTTATTATATTAATTACTCTGCATCACTTAATTCATTAAACCATATACTTATGTCGCTATCCAGAATCATAAATTTATCAAAGAATTCGTCTAAAATAGCTTCAGGATTAACATCCTTAAATTCTTCAGGATAGAATGTTTTAGCCATCTTTAGAGATGGATAAAAAGCATAAATAGAACGACTTGTGGAATGAGCGAATTCATATAGATTGTCATTTTTTACTGCTTGTAGATCTTTCCAACCATTTCTATTTATTATATCATAAGTAGGTGCACTTTTCTCGTTGAGAATAGCTAACCAACCATCATTAATTCCACTGGTAACTATAAACTCAGGATCTTTATCTATAACATATTCAGGGTCAAGAGTATTACTAGCTCCTTTGGATCCTGCTGTTTCTAAAAGAAGTTCATCTGCAATATTCTCTCCACCTGCTACGTCTACTACTAGTCCCCAACCCCCTTGACTTGTTGAAGTGCTACCAAATACTTGAGAGTAACCAGATTTTTCATAGTATACAGTTGGCTTGTCTTCTCTAGTTTTCAAGTTTTTTGATGCTAGTAGATCAAATTGATCATCTATAAATTTAGAAACTTCATCAGCCTTCTCTTCTTCTTGGAATATTTTACCAAGTAAACCCATTGTTTTTTGAACAGATGAATCTATATTTTTACCTGGAACATTTATTAGGACAATTTCAATACCAGCTTGCTTTAATTGATCTTCAACATCTAAAGCATAATTATGCGCTCCCATTGCTGAGTTTACAATAAGAACATCAGGTTCCATTGCTAGAATTGTTTCCAAGTCAAAAGGTGCATTATGGTGAGAAATCTGTCCAGTATGACTTAAATAATTTCCAACAACTGGTACATATAGTTCTGCATATTTATCAAATCCATGTCCACCATCTTGTCCTGAACCTACTAACATTTCAAAAGCTTCTTCTCCCTTAAGAGGAATTATATAATCTATAACATCCATAGTACTAATTGCATAAGAAGAAATTGGTAAATCAATAGTTACTTCTCTATCTCTAGCGTCTGTAATAGTAACCGAACCTGTCTTCTCTTTTTTCACTGGCATTGTACTTGGATCAATTTCATAATTCAAAGAATTTGATTCTGAATCCAGATCTGCTATAGAATAATCGTAATTGGCAAGGTCAACTTCTGCACTTTCCAATGCTTTTGCAACTGCTAAAAGGATTGCATCCACAGTAACTGTAGCACCAGAAATATTATCCACGTCCAAGGACTGAGACTTAACTATTTCCCCTGGTATTTTATCTGTGGCAATTGTACCTATTCCATCTGTTTCAGTGTGTTTGTCTATATTCACTGATAAAATCTTTCCTTCGTCATCTAGTTCTACTGAAACTACTAAATCTCCACTATAGCCATCAACAGTTGCTGTATATGTACCTGCTAAACCACTATCACCTGCCATTGTATCATCTTTACCACATGCTGCTAAAGGCAAAACTAAAGCTGCGATTAAAATTGTTACCATAAATAATTTACTCCATTTTTTCATTTAAATCCCTCCTAAAATTAAAACAAAAAATCCTATTACTCTATAGTAATAGGATATTAACAAAAATCATTAATGCTCCTCTATCTTTCGTAGAGTTTAAAGCAATATATATGGCAGTTATCCTGACTTAAGTTCAACATCATCTTTGCCTTCCCAGTTTCCCAGTGGCATAATAAAGACGACTCCCTCTTACAGTGGCGAGACCGTGTGGGATTTACACCCAACTTCCCTTTTAATCTATAATTAATATTAATATAGAACCAAATATAATATATGTAATTAAATCTATTATATATAGATAGATGACATTTGTCAAAACAGTTTAGAGAAAGCAGTTAATAGATAAGAGTTATAAGTCTATAGTTAAATTTAAAAGATAGAGTCAAAAGAGCAGAGAGCAGTTTAGAGTTAAGGTCAAAAGAAAAAAGATTAAAGATTAAATAAAAAAGATATAATATATACAGTTTATAGTATAATAAATTTAGTGATTATTTTAATAGGAAAGAGGGATTGTTTATGAATAGGGAAAATGTTCTGGTTAGAGTGGCTGAAGTTGAGGATTATGATAGGATTTTAGAGTTGAATGATGAATCTGTACATTTCTTATCTCCAATGGATAGGGAGAGATTGGAAAAGTTGGTAGTTGAATCTGAGATATTTAAAGTTGTTGAATTAGATGGTAAAGTTGAAGGATTTATATTGGCTTTTAGAGAGGATAAGGATTATGATAGTATAAACTATAAATGGTTTTCAGAAAAATATGATGAGTTCCTATATATAGATAGAGCTGTGATATCCGTTGAAATGCAAAGAAAAGGTCTAGGTGAAGTATTATATAACTCAGTGATTAAAGATGCACAGGTAAGCCGAATTACAGCTGAAATAGATATAAAACCAGCTAATCCTGGATCCTTAGAATTTCACAAGAATTTTGGATTTGAAGAAGTTGGGCAACATAAAGTAGCTGGTGGAACAAAATTGGTATCACTACAAACAGTTGAAAAACAGTTAATAGATAATAGTATATAGTTAATAGTTTAGAGTTAAACTCAAAAAGATGAGCTCAAAAGATAAAATATAAAAAGACATATCAAATTTTGATATGTCTTTTTTACTATTATATTATTTTTTATAGGAAGTATAGTGCTAGTGATATTACTACTCCTGAATAGGCTAATATCATTACACAGAATCCCATTATATCTCTTGCACCTAATCCTGCTATACCTAGTGCTGGTAATGCCCAGAATGGTTGAATCATATTTGTCCAAGCATCTCCCCAAGATATTGCTACTGCAGTCTTAGCTGCGGATACGCCCAGTTCTTTAGCAGCTGGCATCATTATAGGTGCCTGTACTGCCCATTGTCCTCCACCTGAAGGAACAAAGAAGTTAACAATTCCTGCAGATAGGAATGCAAATACTGGATATGTTCTTTCATTTGAAATACTAACAAACCAATTTGAAATAGATCCTGCTAAACTGATTCCCTCTGGAGATTGACCAACCATCATACCCATTATACCTGCATAGAAAGGGAATTGTAGTAAAATTGGTCCTGCTGATGTTGCAGCTTCTCCAAATGAATGAATAAATCTTCTTGGTGTTTGGTGAAAAAGTACACCAAATATAAGAAATATAAAGTTTACTATATTTAGATTTAAGTCAAATCCATTTCTCATAAAATGTAAGACTACATAAGTAATTCCAACTAAAAATATTAAGTAATTTATTAATTTAGAGTTCTCAATTTTATCAGCAGGTGTGTCATTTTTATAGAAATCCGCTGGTTCTTCTGGATCAACTAATAATGCTGGATCCACCGTAATCGTAAGATCCTTTGCTGGATGCATTGCTCTGTTTATAAATGGCAATGTGAATAGAAAAATTGCTGATACTATTAAGTTTAATGGTGAAAATATTGTAGCAGTAGTAGGTATAATTTCAGTTATTGCACCTGCTGTTGCTGCAGCATTTGCTGCCCCATCTGTTGCTAATGTTAATGGTATTGATGCTGAAATTCCTCCATGCCATACTAGGAAACCTGAGTATGCACTGGCAATAAGCAATCTGTAATCTACATCTTTAACTCGTTTAGCAAGTTCTCTAGCATATAAAGCTCCTATTACTAAACCAAAACCCCAGTTGATCCAACAAGCTATAGCTGAAACAAAAGAAACTGCTAATATAGCTTCTGTTGGTGTACTAGCAAATTCTGCTAATTTAGATAAAAACTTTTTAAATGGTCTGGAACTAGCTAATGTGTGACCAGTAACTAGAACTAAGGCCATTTGCATTGAGAATGATAAAAGTGCCCAAAATCCATCTCCCCAATGGGTAATCATAGCGACTAAACTTTGGTTAGTTACAAATACACCTAATATTAAGGTTAAAAAAGTAAGAAATACTGCAAATAAAAATGCATCTGGTAAATATTTTTGTACTAATGCTACAAAAAAGTTGGTGATTTTTTTAAACATAAACTTATCCTCCTTTTACTTTAGATAAAAATTTCTCATAGACTTACTTAAGTCTATTAGATTAATAATAACACAATTGTCAGAATACTTCAAACTAGAGCCAAATTGGGAGAAGATAGTGGAATTACAATGAAATAGGGTATTATAAGAGCAAATAGAGAGAAATAAATTTAAAAAAATTTTATTAATAGAAAGGAGATATTATGAAATTTGGAATGAGAAAACCTAATATTAAAAAGTCTCTTAAAGCAAGAACTACAGGTAGAGTGAAAAGAAAAATTAAGAGAGGGATAAATCCTCTCTATGGCAAAAAGGGTATGGGATGGATTAGAGATCCTAAAAAGGCTGCTTATAATAAAGTATACAACAAAATTACATTTGATATATTTAAAATGTTTAAAAAGTAGCTACCCAGTACTTTCCTCTTTGATTTATGATAGAATAATATTAATAAATTAAAGAGGAGAGTTATTTTATGAATAGAGATAGTATGGCATTTAGATATTTTAAACTTATATTAGGATTGTTCCTATATGCTATGTCCATAGTGATAAGTATAAATGCAAATTTAGGAAGTTTTCCTTGGGAGGTATTTCATCTAGGACTTTCAAATATATTCAGTGTGAAATTAGGGACTGCAAATATGATTATAGGTTTAATAATAATTCTAATAGGTGCATTTAAAGGTAAAAAGCCAGGTATGGGCACAATTTTAAATATGATACTTATAGGAACATTTACAAATCTTATAATGGAATTAGATTTTTTGCCGACTTATTCTAATATATATATAAGAGTATTAACCTTGGGAGTATCCATGTTATTATTGGCTTTTGCATCTTATTTGTACATAGGTTCAGCCTTTGGAGCAGGTCCTAGAGATGGGCTTATGTTACTTCTTTATGAGAATACGGATAAATCCATTAGATTTATAAGAAATTCTATTGAGATAAGTGTACTTATAATAGGTTATATATTAGGAGGTCCAATAGGAATTGGAACAGTTATACTATCTCTTGGAACCGGATATGCGGTTCAATTTGTTTTTAATATTTTGAATTTTGATACGAATAATGTAGAACATAGAACTTGGGATGATGAAATGGAAATGTTTAAAAAATTAATAGTTAGAAATGAATAATAAAAAAGGACCTAGGTCCTTTTTTATTTGAAAGTTCTATTTTTCTCCATGGACAATATTTTTACAGGACAGTATTCAATACATGTATTACATTTTATACAATCTTTATTGGAAAATTGATTATTATTATCCCATTCTTTATATGGTTCCAGCTGGAAGGGACAGACTCTTGTACATAGACCACATTGTAAACATTTATCCTGATCTGAAATAGTAACTTTTTCTTCGAACTTTGTTGCTATATTTAACTTTTCACCTAATGAGTGAGAAGCTTTTTGCATAGTACCCATGGGACAAACTTGACACCAAGTTCTAGGATTAACTACTGCTGCTAAAAATCCTCCTACTATAAATACCATTAAATAGGTATTGGAAAATAATAGGCCTAGTTTATCTAAGGAGTCTAAACCACCCCAATTAGATATAATAGATATAAAGTTCCTACCAAAATTAAACATAAAAAATAAAAATACTACTGTTATAGCAGTTTTGGATTTGAAAAAAATTGGAATTTTTCGATTTAAACTTATAGGTAGAAAAACTCTATCAAATAAACTGCCATGTGGACATATATTTCCACACCAATATCTGCCTTTAAAGAAGGCTGTAACTATAAGACCTGCCATTATGAATATTACGATTAGTCCTAGTTTTGGATACCATTGACCTACTATTGCTATTAATAGAGTCATTATCCATGCATGTTTTCTTATAAAAGTAAAAGTTCTATCTTTTTTAAGGAAATTATTTGCCAAAATATCACCTCTTTCAAGAATTTATAGTTAATAGTATATAGTTAACAATTATATTAACATATAAAAGTTATAAAAACTATTTAAAAGATATAGTTAAATTGGAATAATGGAACAATTGATGTTAAAATCAATGGAAGGGAGTGATTAATATTATTAAAAAATGTTTGCTTTGTGGTGGAGAGTTAGAATTATTTTATAAATATGAAAATAAAAACACGGATTATTATAAATGTAATAATT
>JARIDA010000013.1 GCA_029257065.1 Tissierellaceae bacterium
TTGGATTATATTCAATCATTTTATTCCTCCTATAATTTTAGATATAAAAAACCTTTCGTCTCTAGAGACGAAAGGTTTGATTTCGCGGTACCACTCTTAATTGATATTTCTATCCACTCAAAATATAACGGTATTGTTCCGGTTATGATTACTCTAGTTCATCATAACTACTCGGAGACTAGTTCAGCTTCTATTATCATCATCTTACACCAACCGATGACTCTCTTTAGATAAATTGAAACCTAATATTTCTCTTCCTTGTATTTATATTTTATTTTACACATCTTAGATTATCAAAATCTCACTTTTTTGTCAAGATATATGATTTACTAAAATTCTGCTGATCTAACTGTTCTTGGGAAAGGTATTACATCTCTTATATTCTTCATTCCTGTTATATACATAAGAGCTCTTTCAAATCCTAAACCATAACCTGAATGTTTAGTTTCTCCATATTTTCTAAGCTCTAAATACCACCAATATTCTTCTGGATCCATTCCCATGTCAGATATTTTACCTTCTAAGACATCTAATCTTTCTTCTCTTTGAGAACCTCCGATTATTTCTCCTACTCCTGGAACTAATAAATCCATAGCAGCAACAGTTTTTCCATCTTCATTCATTCTCATATAAAAAGCTTTAATATCTTTTGGATAATCAGTTACAAATACTGGTCTTTTAAATATTTCTTCTGATAAATATCTCTCATGCTCTGTTTGTAAATCTATACCCCATTCTACTTTATGATTAAATTCTTTTTTAGACTCTAACAGTAAATCTATAGCTTTTGTATATGTTATTTTTCCAAATTCAGAATTCACAACATTTTCAAGTCTTTCCAATAGACCTTTATCTATAAATTTATTGAAAAACTCCATTTCTTCTGGTGCATTATCAAGTACATATTTTATTATATATTTCATCATATCCTCTGCAACCACCATTAAATCTTCTAAATCAGCAAAAGCTAATTCTGGTTCTACCATCCAAAATTCTGCTGCATGTCTGGCTGTATTTGAGTTTTCTGCCCTAAATGTTGGTCCAAATGTATATATATCTCTATATGCTAATGCAAAAGCTTCACCAGCTAATTGTCCTGAAACTGTTAAGTGAGTTTCTTTATTGAAAAAATCCTCTGAAAAATCTATCTCGCCCTCTTCTGTTTTAGGAACATCATTCAAATCCAATGTGGATACCCTAAACATTTCACCTGCACCCTCTGCATCTGATCCAGTTATTATAGGAGTATGAACATATACATACCCTCTTTCATTGAAAAATTTATGAATCGCATAAGATAAAACCGACCTTACCCTAAACACCGCATTAAATGTATTTGCTCTTGGTCTTAAATGAGCAATAGTTCTCAAATATTCAAAAGTATGTCTCTTCTTTTGTAGTGGATAATCACTTGATGATTTTCCCTCAACTATAATTTCGTCTGCTTGTATCTCAAAATCTTGTTTAACTCCAGGCGCTTCAACTAATTTTCCTGTTACTATAATTGAAGTGCTCAAAGGTAATGATTCTATTTCATCAAAATTATCTAAAGTTTTTTCTATTATTATTTGAATCCCATTAAAAAAAGTTCCATCATTCAATTCAATAAATGCTAATGCTCCAGATGATCTTATATTTCTAATCCAACCCTCTACTCTAATTGACTCATTTAAATATTTATCCTTGTCTTTAAATATTTCTCTAACCAAAGTTACACTCATATTAAATCTCCTTTCAAATTTATAATAAAAAAAGTTTTCGTCCTAACAAGGACGAAAACCAAATTTCCGTGATACCACCTTAATTGCAAATAAATGCCACTTAATAAAAGAGATAACGGTCATGCCGTCTATATCTACTACATTTCAATATAGAAACTCTAGGTCGTTATTCAATATAATATTAATATTGATGTCTCACTATCATCAAATCCCTGTAATTAATAATTATATTTACTTTTCCTATCTTAGTTTTTAATTATTATAGCTATTATACATTAAAATATAATCTATTGCAAGATTCTATCTATTTATCATTGTCACCTTTTATATAGTATTTTTTATCTCTATATTCATAGGGTAGATAATCTTGTTCTACTTCGGAGTTTGGAAAGTCATGAGGATATTTATATCCTAGGCCACTCCCTAATTTTTCAGCTCCACTATAGTGAGCATCTCTTAGATGAGCTGGTATTTCTGCAGTTTCTTCATCTCTAACATCCTTTAAAGCCTTATCTATCCCCATATATGCTGAGTTAGACTTTGGAGCCAAGGCTATATATAGAGCTGCCTGTGATAATACTATTCTTCCCTCTGGCATACCTATTACATTTATAGCGTTAAAGGCTGATATGGCAACTGTAAGAGCATTTGAATCTGCAATTCCAACATCTTCAGATGCAGCAATTATTATTCTTCTTGCTATAAATTTAGGGTCTTCCCCTGCATTTATCATTTTAGCTAACCAATATAGAGTTGCATCTGGATCTGAACCTCGCATACTTTTTATAAATGCAGAAACTGTATTATAATGTTCATCACCATCTTTATCATATTTAGCTGTCTTTATCTGTATAGATTTTTTTATAGTATTAAGATCTATTTCAATTATTCCCTCATTATTTGCCTCTGTAGACAAAACCCCTATTTCTAAAGAGTTAAGAATTGTTCTTCCATCACCCTCTGAAGTTTTTATTAAATAATCTACAGCTGCCTCTGTCATACTAACTTTTTTCCTACCTAATCCCTTTTCTTTATCGGTTAATGCTCTTTTTATAAGTTGTCTTAAGTCTTTTCTTTTAAGAGATTTTAATTCTAAAATCATAACTCTAGATAATAAAGCTTTATTAACTTCAAAATATGGATTTTCAGTGGTTGCTCCTATTAATGTTATTACTCCTCTTTCAACAAACGGAAGTAGAGCATCCTGTTGTGATTTATTAAATCTATGAATCTCATCCACAAACAAAATAGTTCTTTTTTCATACATTTTTAAGCTCTCTTCAGCTAAAGAGATTACCTGTCTAATATCTTTAACTCCTGAAGTCACGGCTGATAGTTTTTCAAATCTCATATCAGTTCTGTTTGCAATAATAGCTGCCAATGTTGTTTTCCCTGTACCTGGTGGCCCATAAAAAATCATGGAAGTTATTCTATCAGCCTTTATTGACCTACTTAAAAACTGATCTTTTCCAACTAAATGTTCTTGGCCTACAAATTCTTCCAATGTTTCAGGTCTCATTCTATCTGCCAAAGGAGCATGTCTATTTAAATTCTTCTCCATATTCATTGTAAATAAATCCAATTAATCACCTTTAATCCTATTATATAAATTCCTTTGTAACATACTCTGATGTCATTGCCCTTAATATAGATACATATTCCAATCTAAAAGTCACAATATCTCCAACTTTATAATCTATATCAGAATCCGTAGCATCTAATACTAAATGATCAGAGCTTCCTCCTAATATATTAATTTTCCCATCTATGGGAAACATCGTATCATAGTCCACATCCTGCTTCCCTATTCCACAAATAATCCTTTTTCTTATCCCTTTATCTTCAAAGCTTGGTATATTACCAAAAGCATCCTTACCTATTTTACCTATAGGTACAGATGGTTTTTCTTTAATTTCAATAATCTCAGCTTCTAAAATAAATGTATCATTAACAGTTCCAGGCAACTGTTTTTCACAAGAAGGCTCTGTACCTAATATTAAAGCTTCTCCTAATCTCATTGTGGTCATGCCATGAGACTTTAAATTGTCCATTAAATAAAGTGTAGCAGAGTTTCCACCTGATATTATATCTAATTCTATATTACATCTTTTTTCTAGTCTTTCAGATAAGTTAACCAATCTTTCAATTGTAGATTCTTTTGGTATTACTCCGCCAAAACATGCCATATTAACAGCTAAACCTACTAGTTTTATTCCCTCATATTTTACTATCTCTTCCGCATCTGATAATAATTCTTCCTCATTAAAATATCCTTCACGTAAGTCTCCTAAATCAATCATCATTACTATACCATGTATTTTTTCTTGCTTAACAGATTCTTCAGATATCATTTTTATAGTTTCTTTTTCTGAATTAAACGAAATATCTGCATATCTAACTATATCTTCTATTTCAGACTGCATTGGTATTCTCATAATCATTTTTGTTATATCAAAATTTTTTAACTTAATCAAATTTTGAATTCTAGAGTCTGCTAAATATTCAACTCCACCATCTATATATATACTTGCTAATTCTGGATTCCCACAAAATACTTTTGTTACTCCTGCAACATTCATACCATTTTCTTCGCATAAACCAACTACAGACTCAACATTGGATTTCAACTTTTTCTTGTTTACTTTTATTTTTGGGTAGCTCATATTTTCTCTCCTTTTTTTATATAGTGTACTTGAATATTAATTTTCCCCTAATATTTTTTCTAATTCTAATTTAAATGAATTTATATCTTTAAATTGTCTATAAACAGAAGCAAATCTAACATAGGAAACCTCATCTATCTCCTTTAATTTCTCCATGACCAATTCTCCTATATCAGTTGATTTAATTTCTTTTTCTGTAGTATTGAAAATAGTTTTCTCAATTGCATCTACTAATTCTTCAATCTGCTCTGTACTAACAGGTCTTTTTTCACATGATTTTACTATTCCATTTATTAATTTACTTCTATCATATGCCTGTCTATTTCCATCTTTTTTAATTACCCTTAAGGGTATCTCTTCTATTTTTTCATATGTAGTAAATCTTTTTCCACACTGAATACACTCTCGTCTACGTCTTATGGATTCGCCTTCTTCTGTAGGTCTAGAATCTACTACTTTTGATTCGTGAAAAAAGCAATAAGGACATTTCATATTGTCACCTCTCGTCAATATTTTACATGCAAAAAAATATATCTTGTTTAGGGATATATTTTTTATATTTATTTTCTATTTCTTCTTCTTAAAAATACTGGAATATCTAAACTATCATCCTCTTCGTATTTTTCTTCTACTTCTTCTGTTTCTGCTACTTCTTCTGCTTCAATTTTTTGTTCAACTTTTTTCATTTCACCATTATTAAAACCTGTTGCTATTACTGTTATTTTTATCTCATCAACAAGACTTTCATCTATTCCTGCACCAAATATTATATTGGCATCCATATCTACTGCTTCTTTTATTAAGTCTGCAGCTTCATTAACTTCAAATATACCTAAATCTTCCCCACCTGTTATATTAAGTAATACGGAGTTTGCACCTTCAATAGATGTTTCCAATAATGGAGAGCTTATAGCTTGTTTAGCAGCTTCAGAAGCTCTATTGTCGCCTGATGCTTGCCCTATTCCCATATGAGCTATACCCTGGTTTTGCATTATAGTTTGTACGTCTGCAAAGTCTAAATTTATAAGTGCTGGTACTGCTATTAAATCTGATATACCTTGTATACCCTGCTTTAATACGTCATCAGCTAATAAAAAGGCTTCTACCATAGTTGTTTTTTTATCAGCTACTTGTAATAATCTATCATTTGGTATTATAACTAGTGTATCTACCTGCTCTTTTAAAGCTTTGATTCCACCTTCTGAATGTTTTGTTCTTTTAGCACCTTCAAAGGTAAATGGCTTAGTCACAACTCCCACCGTTAAGATACCTAATTCCTTGGCTATGGAAGCAACTACTGGAGCAGCACCTGTTCCAGTTCCTCCACCCATACCTGCTGTTATAAAAATCATATCAGCACCTTCTAAAGATTCTGTTATCTCATTTCTATTTTCTTCAGCAGCCCTTTCACCAATTTCAGGATTAGCTCCTGCTCCTAAACCTCTAGTTAGTTTTTCACCTATTTGCAGCTTCATATCTGCTTTAGATGAATTCAAAGCTTGTTTATCTGTATTTAGGGCTATAAATTCTATTCCCCTTAAACCTGCATCAATCATCCTATTTACAGCATTATTACCACCACCACCTACACCTACAACCTTTATCCTTGCATATTGATCAACATCCACATCAAAATCAAACATTTTATCTCCTCCATTATTATAATATATTTAAATTATTTCTTTTTACTTTTCCTTAATAAACTTCTTCTAATCTGTCCAAAGTTTTCAAATAATCTATTTCCAAAAGTAAATATAGCTGCATAATACAATGGTACACCTAATCTATCTCCTAAATATGCTAGAAATGCGGCTAATGTAGCATTTCCAAAAAAACCTGATATGAAAATTTCCAAATCAAAATTTTTCTCTAAATTAGCTCTAACTCCTCCAAATACTGAGTCTAAACAGGCTAATATAGCTACTGATATATAGAGTGAATAAGCTGTATTGTATGTGAAAGGCAAGATGAAACCAATTACCAATCCTATTAAAATTCCCATTAATGCGAAAAACAATATTATTCCTCCCCTTCTAATGGTTTTGCATATTTAAAATTATTTAATGGTATATCATATTTAGGTATAACTATTAAATCTTCAGTATATGTGTCAAAACCCTTATTTAATACATTTTTCAAAGTATCACCATATGTGTTTGGAGCATTAACAGCTGCATTTAAAGCTACAGGATCACCTATTGCTTTGATTATAAAAGGAGTACCTGAACTTCTACCATTTATTCTTATTATAGGTCCACCACACTTAATATCAGATGTGGAAACTACTCTCTCGTTATTTATACTAATGGCTTCTGCTCCTGCTATTCTTAAATCATTTACTATATTTAGTATATCTATATCATGAATAATATCATCATTTATATTAAAATCAAAATTATGATCGTCTAATCTTATCTCATCATTGTCATACATTGATATTATTATACCAGGTCCTTCTAAATTGGTTATGCCTGCTAACTCCATATTTTTTTTAATATCGCTTTCTAATATTTCTAAAATTTCTTTTTCTTCAGATATATTTTTCAATTCATCTAATTTCTTCTCATTTTCTCTAATAATCTCTTTTAATCCTTCCATCTCTGCTTTAACTATATTCAATTCAATTCTCTTGTTTTGAAGAGAATTTAAAGTTGCTGGTACATACATATCTACATTTCCCTTAAATTGAATTGCTAAAAAAATTCCTACTATTAAACTGAAAATCATTATTATTAATTTAGGTTCCCTATTCACAATGACTCACACCCTTAATTACTTTCTTCTAATGGCTCTGCGAATTTAAAATCTTGTAATCTTCTAGATTTAGGTATTTTTATAATATTCTCTTGTTTTAATTGTACATTAAATCCACCTAATAATCTTATAACATCAACAACCCCATTTTTAATAGAAAGTGCGGCTTCTAATGTTTTTGGATCTCCTATAGCTTTAATTAATATGGGAGTATTAGTAGATACACCATTTATCTCTATGTGATCTGCAGCTCTTTCTATTTCTGTAAAGGATGTGTACCTTTGTTCATTAATAGATATAGCTTCAGCATCTGCTGCATTTAAAACAGATACAACTTGTAATATTAAGTCTAATTGTTCTATTAGTTCATAGCCATCGAACATTTCACTTGAAGGTTCACTTATTTCCAAAGTTATTCCAGGTCCTTCTAAATCAACATATCCTGCTAGTATTCTGTATTTCATTGTATCACTATGCAGTCTTTCTGCATATATATTTTTTTCTGATTCTGTTTTCTCATAATATTCTATTTGCTTTTCCAATTCATCTATTCTGTTGGATTGGGCATCTCTAGTGCTTTGGGCTTTCTTTAAATCAGAGGCCAATTGTTGTGCTCTTTGTGTTGGAAGAATACCATCACCAACAGTTTTATTTACAGTTTTGAATTGAATAGATAAAATGATTCCTAATATTATGGAAACTAAAACCATTCCCAGAAAGTCTCTTCTATCACTCACCCTATTCACCTACCTTTTCTGTAACAATCACTGGGTTTTCACCCTTATCCATTATTATTTTTGTATATTCTATTTCTTCCTTATTTATATAATTAAAAATTTCTTTTAATAATTTTAACTTGTATTCCGAATTAAATATATCACCAAACTCTATTAATTTATCCTCTTTAGTTATAATTTCTATTTTTTCAACACTTTCTAGTTTTATCACGCTAAGTCTATTTATTAAATTTGTCTCCATACAATTCTCTATAAATTTTTCAGTTTCAATGTCTTCTATATATTCATTTATTTTATTTCCAATATTCTCCTTATTTATGCTATCTTTCATTTTAATTCCTTCTATGGATAAAATACTGTTCTTCTTTTTATCTATTATATTTAAAATAATTCCATCTTTATCAAGTATGATATATTTATTAAGAATCTTTAACTGTAATATTTCTTCTCGCTCTAATATCTCTATATTAATTTTATTTGGATATTTTCTATTTACTTTAACATCCTTCACATATACAATCTTTTTTATATCCTTTTTTGCCCTTAAAGTACTTATATTAAATATATTTTCATTTTCTTTTATATCTATATTATCTTGTATAAAATCTTTTTTCACCTGTTTATTTCCTTTAATATCTATAGATTTTATATTAAAATAACTCGACTGCCTTAACAGTCTAAGAGTTATAAATAGTATAATAATTAATAATATAATTCTTAAAAATCTTCTTCTTCTAATTCTTTTCTTTTTAACTCTTGTCATTTTTTTCATAGATTCACTCCAACATCTATATGGTTATTAAATTATCTCTTCTATATTATTTTAAGAATTTCATTATATATATTTTTTGAAGCTTTAGGTTTTCCTATTTTAAATGAGGCTTGCTCCATTTCCATAATTAACTTCTTATCATTTTTAAGTCTATAAATAGATTTATATAAATTATCACCTGTTAATTTCTTCTCTAATATAACCTCAGAAGCTCCTCTTTCCTTAAAAAAGTTTGCATTGTATTCCTGATGATTTTCTGCAGTATATGATTTAGGAGTTAGTATACTAGCTTTTCCTATGGCTGATATTTCCGATAATGTAATTGCCCCTGCAGGTGTTATGATTATATCAGCTATATTTAAAGCATGTGGCATATCGTATAAATAGTCCATTATCTTAATTTTATCAGATAATTCAATTTTCTTCTCTTTTATTTCTGAAATAAATTCTCCATGTAATCTATTTCCAGTCACATGAATCAATGATACATCTTCTCCCAATCTATTTAAAACCTCTATTATAGCCTTGTTCAAGGACCTTTGCCCTCCACTTCCACCAAATGATAATATAAAAAAATCATCTCTTTCTATATTGAGTTTTTCATATGATTCTTCTTTATTCAAATCTAATATATCTTTTCTTATAGGATTACCAGTATTGACAATTTTTTCTTTATTTTTAAAATGTTTTTTAGCCTCATCAAATGTTATAGCTACTTTATCTACAAATCTTGATAATATTTTATTTGCTATACCTGGATATGCATTTTGTTCATGAATAAGAGTTGGTATTGTTTTTAATGCTCCTATAAATACTATGGGAGCGGAAACATAACCTCCTGTTCCTATAATAACATCTGGCTTAAACTTTTTTATAATTTTCCTCGAATCATTTAATCCTAATAATAGCTCTTTCAAAGCTATAAAAAACTTTTTATTTATTTTACGAGGTAAACCTTTCACCCTTACTGTTTCAAAATTAAATCCGGCTTTTGGAACTAATTTAGATTCCAAACCATCTTCAGTTCCAATATATAATATTTCAGCATTGGAATCCTGTTCTGCTATTTCCTCAGCTATAGCTAAGGCTGGATAAATATGTCCACCTGTACCTCCACCTGTAATTAAATATCTCATAATGTCACTCCTAATCCAATTTTGCATATCTTGATAGATTTAATAATATACCTATCATACTCATATAAATAACTAAAGATGTTCCACCATAAGAAATAAATGGTAATGTTATACCTGTAGTTGGTATTGTTGATGTTACAACAGATATATGTATTATCGTTTGAATAGTAACTAATGCAGTAATTCCTGTTGCCAAGTATTTTCCAAATAAATCTTCAATATTTATGGCTATAGTAACTCCACGCCATATTAATATCATATATAGTATTATAATAAGTGTAGAACCTGCAAGACCTAATTCTTCACCTATTATAGAAAATATAAAATCATTATAAGGTTCTGGTATATAAAAGAATTTTTGTCTAGATTTACCTAATCCTAAACCAAACACTCCACCTGAACCTAATGCATATAAGGATTGTACAGCCTGATATCCTTCATTTAAACTATATTTAAATGGATCTAAAAAAGACATTATTCTTCTTACTCTAAAAGCATTGCTAGATGTTGGGTCTGATGCAGCTTTTTTGAAAATATAGACTGCTACTGAACTTACTAAACCAATAATGGGTACTAAAAATAATATATTCATTCCTGCTATTATATACATAAACATCATAGTTCCAGCCAGTGTTAATGTGGTTCCTAAGTCTCTTTGTATGTATATTGAAGCTAAAGAAACCGACATAACCATCATGGCTGGTATAAAGCCACTTTTAAACTGTCTTGCACTTCGTTTTTTATTAGCAAGAAAATTAGCGAAGAATATTATAGAACCTAATTTTACAATATCACCAGGCATAAAACCTATAATTCCTAAACTAATCCATCTTCTTGCACCTAAACGTTCAACTCCTAAAGGAGTGAATAATAATGCAACAGTTCCCAAGGATAATAGATATATTATAAAAGAGTTCTTCTTCCAATTTCTATAATCAATATTCATAACAAAAACCATAGCAACAAAACCAATGATTCCAAATATTATTTGGCGTTTTATAAAATAATATTCATCATTATAGGGATGCCCCATGGCATCAGGCCAACTAGAACTAAACACCATAATAAATCCTATAAATACTAGCATTAAAGTAGTAATTAATAGGATAAAATCCACTTGGTTTTTTTTATTTCTATTGTCTTCTATGGTCCTTTTAGTTCTTCTCCTTCTCATATTAATCCACCTTAATATTTTTTACTTGTTTTTTAAAGTCTTTCCCTCGTTCTTCAAAGTTTTTATACATTCCCCAAGATGCACATGCAGGTGATAGTATAATTTTATCATGAACTTCTGCTAAACTAAATGCTTTTTCTACTGCTTCTCTCATTGTTTTAACTTCAAATGTATTGTTAAAACCTTGCTTTTTTGCTTCTTTCATTATTTTATCCTTTGTTTCTCCCATAATTATTAAATCCTTTGTTTCTAATAAAACTTCTTTGATTAATTCTCCAAACTCTGAACCTTTATCATATCCACCAGCTATTAAAATTTTACTTCCTTTTATAGATTGTAAAGCCTTAATAGTAGATTCTGGATTTGTGCCTTTAGAATCATTATAAAAATCAATACCTTTTATGTTTTTTACAAATTCCATTCTATGTTCCAGTGGAGAGAACTCCTTAATAACCTTTTCAACTATACTCATATCTAGGCCATAGGCATAACTAACTCCTATAGCCGCTAATAAGTTCTCAGTTATAATTCCTTTTTCTTCTATATCTATGATTTTTTCTATTTTATTATTAAATTTAATATAAATTTTATTCTCTTTTAAATATATTCCTTCTTCCAATTCTTCTTTTGTACTAAAAAATATTATTTTGCTATTAAGTTCTTTTGAAAAATCCCTTATTAAATCATTATCATAATTCAGTATGGACCAATCGTTTTTATTTTGATTTATGAATGCTTTTTTCTTCGATTTAAAATAATCTTCAAAATTTCCATGCCAGTCTAAATGATCTGGGCTTATATTTATAAAAAGTGATATTTTTGGTTTAAATTCTTTAGTGCTTTCCAATTGAAAGCTACTTGCTTCTATTATAAATACATCTTCTTGATTGGACTGAAATATTAAGTCCATAATTCCTTTGCCTATATTACCTGCTAAATGGACCTTTTTATTTGCTTTCTTAAATATTTCTCCTAATAGAGTTGTCGTTGTTGTTTTACCATTAGTACCTGTAACAAGAATCATATTTTTATTCTTAGATATGAGATAAGCTAACTCTAAATCCGTCACAATTTTTATATTCAGATTTCTAGCTTTTTTTAATACATCTGTATTTAGTGGTATTCCTGGACTTTTTACCAATAAGTCTAAATGGGAAATTTCTAATTTATCATTTCCAAAGATGCTAACATAATCAACATCTTCAATTCGACTTAAAACTTCTTCTAAATCTTTTGCTCGTTTTGAATCTATTAAAGTTAAATTCGCACCTAATCTATTAAGAGCTTTAACAGTAGAAAGTCCACTTATCCCTATTCCATATATTCCTATATTTTTATTCTTAAATTCAAGTTTCAAATTCTCACCATCCTATAATAAGCTTATAACTGCAATCAAGCATAAAATTAAAGTTATAGTCCAAAATACTATAACTACCTTTGTTTCTTTCCATCCTTTTTGTTCATAATGATGGTGTAAAGGACTCATTAAAAATACTTTTTTATTTCTATATTTATAAGATAATACCTGAATTATTACAGATAATGCCTCTATAAAATATATTCCTCCTACTATTGGTATTATGAGAGGCAATTTTAAAGTCATAGCTATAGCTCCAACTGCTCCACCTAAAGCCATAGAACCTGTATCTCCCATAAATACCCTTGCCGGATATGAATTATATATTAAAAAACCTATACATGAGCCTGCTAATATAAGAGATGTCTGCATAATACTAGTTTCTCCATATTTATAACTGATATAAGCAAAAAATAATAATACAAATACAGTTACACCCGATGCTAAACCATCTAGTCCATCAGTTAAATTTACACTATTAACCGTCCCTACTAGGACAAAAGCCATAAATGGTATATATATAACACCTAATTGTATCATCTTATTAGTCATAAAAGGAACGATAATCTCTGATCCTTCAAATTTAAAGAAGTAAGTAGCTATTAATATACCAAAAACAATTTGACCTATTAACTTTTGATTAGGATTTAATCCCTCATTATCTTTTTTTATTACAATTAAAAAATCATCTATAAATCCTATTAACCCAAAACAAAGAGTAGATAGAATTATAATTGATATTTTTTTATCTAAATCCACTAATGTTAATACTCCAAATATCATAGCTATTAAGAATATGATTCCACCCATTGTTGGTGTTCCACTTTTTTTATAATGAGATTTTGGTCCTTCTTTTCTAACACTTTGACCTATCTCTAGTTTTTTTAATAAAGGTATTATAATTGGACCTAATATAACAGCTGCTATAAAGGGAATACCTATATATTTAATATTCTCAAAAAACATAACCCTCTCCTTGATTTTATTTATTTTTTAAATAATCCAATACTATTTCTCTTTCATCACATGGTATGGTTTTATCTCCAATTATGGTATATGTTTCATGTCCCTTACCAGCTAAAAGTATAATATCTCCTGCCCCAGCTATATCAAGGGCATGATGGATAGCTTCAATTCTGTCTATTATTTTTATATAATTATCTGTTTCTTTTTTAACACCAACAATTATATTGTCTATTATTTCCTCTGGATCTTCATTCCTAGGGTTATCTGATGTCACTATAGATATATCAGCATGTCTTCCTACAACTTCTCCCATTTCTGGTCTTTTAGTTTTATCTCTATTTCCACCTGCACCAAATAAAACTATCTTTTTTCCTATAACAAACTCATCTATTACATTAAGCACCTTTTCTAGTCCTTCAGCAGTATGTGCAAAGTCTATTATTACAGTATATTCCTTATCTATTGGAACCACTTCAAATCTACCTTTAATTCCCTCTACTGATTCCAAACCATTTTTTACAATATCCACAGATAGATTGTATCCATATGCAAATGCTGCAGCTGCCAATGCATTGTAAACGCTGAACTCACCTGGTATATTCAACTTTATATTTCTCTTTTCATCTCCATATATTAAATCGAATTGTACAGTGGATAAACTATATTCAATATTTTTTGCAGTAATCTGAAGATTTTTTTCATTTATTCCATAGCTTATTAAAGTATCTTTATTTTCTATTTTACTAGCAATCTCTTTACCATATTTATCATCTAAATTGATTATATTATTTTTTGTAGTTTTTTCAAATAGTTTGGATTTACTTTGAAAATAATTTTCAATAGTATTGTGATAATCCAAATGATCCTTAGACAAATTAGTGAAAATGCCAGTCTCAAAGTCCATATAATTGACTCTTTTTAAATCTAAAGCATGAGATGATACTTCCATAACACAGTGTTCTAATTGATTTTTCTTCATCTGATTTAACAACTCATGTATTACTACTGAATTGGGTGTAGTATTGTCCACTTCAACTTTTTCTTCACCTACTATAGCCCCCATAGTTCCTATTATTCCAGATTTTTTCTTGGCTTCATCTAATATATTCTTTATAAAATATGTTGTAGATGTTTTTCCATTGGTTCCTGTTATTCCAGTTAGGTGAAGACTTTTCCATGGTTCTTTATTAAATTTACATAAAGAATATGCTAAAGCATCAGCACTACTATCTACTCTTAATACTGTAGCATCACCTTTTATAGATATATCTTTTTCAACTATAATCGCTATAGCACCTAATTCAATGGCATTTTCTATATAGTCATGGCCATCTACCGTATATCCAATTTCTGCAACAAATAAACTTCCCTCTATTACCTGTCTTGAATCATTAACTATATTTTTAATTTCCACATCTAAGTTACCTTGTATTTTTTTATAATTGTATCCATTAATTATTGTATCTAGTCTCAACATTTACACCTCTTTACACTAATTAAATGGCAACTAGATAGTTGCCATTTCTAATTATTCTAAATTAATTTGTATTTTTGTCTCTTTGGTTAATTTACTACCTGGTTCTGGGCTTTGTTTTTTACAAACCCCTTCTCCTTGTATATTATACTCTAAATTCATCTTTTCTAAAATATTTACTATTTCTTCTTTATTCTTGCCTTTCAACTCTGGCATTTTCACTTCTACTTTACTACCTTTTTTATCTAGTACTAAATCTATAATTGAATCTAATTCTAAAGTTATTCCAGTTTCTGGAAACTGCTGAATTACTACTACATTTGAATCTGACACTCTAAAATCTGTCATATATCTTAATCCTGCTTCTGTTAATATTTTCCCTGCTTCTTCTATTTTCATACCTGTAACATCAGGTACTTGAACAAATCCACCTATTTCATCTTTACTCTCTTCAGCGCTAATTTCTAAATACTTTAAAGTGTTTTCTATGATTTCCTTGGCAATTGGTGCCGCTGTAGTACCTCCATAATAAACTCCCTCAGGATCATCAACTATCACCAACATAACCATTTTAGGTTCATTAGTTGGTGATACAGCAGCAAAAGAACCTATATACTTTCCTTTTACATATCTTCCATCAACTACCTTCTCAGCTGTACCAGTTTTTCCTCCAACAGTATATCCTGGAATATATGCATTAGAACCACTTCCATCATTAACAACTGACTCCATTAATTCTAACATGGTATCTGAAGTTTCTTTGGATAAAACTTTTCTTATTATTTCTGGTTCAAATTTTTCCACACTATTTCCTTTAGAGTCTATAATTTCTTTAACCAATCTAGGTTTCATTAAGTCTCCACCATTTGTTATAGCAGCAACTGCATTTACTAATTGGATAGGAGTTACAGCAACCCCATGCCCATATGACATGGTCCCTAAATTAACATCTCTAATTACATCTACTGATCTAGGAATTAGCCCATATTCTTCACCATTCAAATCAATTCCCGTTTTTTGTCCAAATCCAAATGCTTTTAAATATTTAAGAAATTTCTCTTTGCCTAATCTGTTTGCAGTATTAATAAAAACAATATTACAGGAAACATCTAGCCCCTGTTGGAAGGTTAAGTCTCTGTGTGGATTATAATATCTGGAGCATTTAAGTGTTTCCCCATCTACTTTAATAAATCCATTACAATAAAAATTACTATTTTTACTTATAAGATTTTCCTCAAGAGCTGCGGCTGCTGTAATAAGTTTAAATGTTGATCCTGGTTCATATATATCATTTATAGAGTAATTTCTCCATGTATCAAACCATTTTTCCTGAAGTTCTTTTGAGTCTAATTGATCCCATTCCTTTTGAGTGGACTCATCTTTAGCTTTTCTAGGATGATTAGGGTCATAATCCGGTTTGTTTACCATGGCTAATATTTCACCTGTTTTAGGTTCCATAGCTATTACTGATATATTTCTAGCTTTATTATTGGCCATAGACTCATTTACAGCTTTTTCTGCAAATTTTTGTACTGTTTCATCTATAGTAAGCACTATGGACATTCCATCTTCTGCCTCATAAACTTTCTCAGAGTCAAAGGGCAATTGTCTTCCAGGAGCATCTGTAATCTTAATCCATTTACCCTTTTCTCCAGATAAATAGTTATCATAGGTTTTTTCAATTCCATAAAGTCCATTATTATCGATATCTGTAAAACCTATTACATGAGAGGCAAAACTATCATATGGATAATATCTTTTATAATCATCTACAATTTCTATACCTCTTACATTTGCCTCTTTTAAGTCCAATACTTCATCTTCACTTATCCATTGTTTTAATCTTTCATGACCTGTTTTCTTATTGAAAATCTCTAAGATTTTCACTTCTTCTAAATCTAATATTCTAGCTATTTTTTCTGCATTTTCTTTTTTTGAATCTACTTTTAACTCTGCTATATTCACCCAAGCTGTTGAAGCATTCTTACTAATAGCTAGTTTCTTACCATTTCTATCATAAATAAATCCTCTTTTAGGCTTTATTGTTATACCTCTAGTCCATTGATTAAGTGCTCCCCTTTTCAATTCTTCGCCTTTATAAATTTGTAAATATGATAATCTTATTATAAGTAATATAAATACTCCAAAAGCAATTACAAGAGTTGCTTTTAATCGTTTGTTTTGAGGATTTTTTGAACTTTTCACTTGTTACCTCCTAAAAAAGATTTCTACTCCACTAATCAATTTATTAAAATTTTCTTTTACTATATAACTAAAGTCTTCTGCCTTAGTCTCAGTTTTTCCTACAGATAAATACACTAACTGCCCATCATTAGGATAATCCATTCCTAATTTTAAAGTAGCTTCCTCTTCTATTTTTTCTGAAGATTTAATACCTTCTAATTTCGCTTGTAAATTTACTTTCTTTTTTTCCAAATCTTCAATATTTCTTTCTAATTTTGTTATATCTGTTCTTATAGAGGTTATTGCAGCATATCTTGATAATAATAAAAGGGAAACTCCTAAAAATAATAATATTATTCCTAAAGAGCCTAGTTTTCCATTACTTTTCTTCTTTACCTTTTTCCGCCTTCTATTCCTATTTATCTCTTCACTTTCTCTCTGTTCATGAATTTTCTCATAATCTTTTGCTAACAATATAAACCCTCCTATTCATAGATACTAAATCTTTTCAGCGATTCTAAGTTTGGCAGACCTTGATCTTATATTATATTCTAATTCATCTTCTGTTGCTATAATTGGCCTTCTAGTTATTATTTTTATCTCTCTCTTCTTGTCACACATACATATAGGTATCTCTGGTGGACAAATACATTCAGTAAATAAATCTCTATATTCATTTTTTACTATTCTATCTTCTAAGGAATGAAATGTTATAATTGCTAATCTTCCACCCTTATTCAATCTTTTTACTATTTTAGGAATTGAAGATTTAAGAACATCTAACTCTCGATTAACCTCAATTCTTATTGCTTGAAAAGTCTTTCTTCCTGGATGTGGCATATTTCTTCTCACACCTATTGGGATTGCTTTTTTCAAAACTTCTACTAATTCTAATGTAGTGTCTATTGTTTTTTCTTTTCTCTCCTCAACTATAAATTCAGCTATTCTTTTAGCCCAACTCTCTTCACCATATTCTAATATAACTCTTTCCAGTTCAGACTCTGAATATTCATTTACTAAATTCCACGCTGAGAATTCTTGGCTTCCATTCATTCTCATATCCAGTCTTGCATCTTGATGATAAGAGAATCCTCTAGATCCTTCGTCTAATTGGTGTGAAGATACTCCTATATCCAATAATACTCCATCCACTCCATCTATATTCAATTGACCCAATACTTCATCTATATTCTCATAATTATTATGTATGAAAATCACTTTATCCTTGTATTCTTCCAACACTTCACTAGCCTTTTTCAAAGCATTTTCATCTTGATCTATTCCTATTAATTTGCCTGTAGTCAATCTCTTAACAATCTCAGATGAATGTCCTGCTCCACCTAGAGTTCCATCTATATAAATACCATCCGGCTTAATATTCAATCCCTCTATTACTTCTTCTAACAATACTGGTATATGGTTAAATTCCATTAATTAATTCCTCCATTATATTCCTAATTCATACATTTTCTCTGCTATAGTCTCATAGGATAATCCCTCATTAGAATTATATCTATCCCACTGCTCTTTACTCCAAATTTCTATTCTAGAAGCTACTCCTATTATGACAATATCTCTAATTATTTTTGAGTGTTCCTTTAAATCTCTTGGAATAAGTACTCTACCTTGTTTATCTAAATTGCACTCACTGGCTCCTGAAAAGAAAAATCTTACAAATGCTCTTGCCTCTCTATTAGTTAGTGGTAATTTTTTTAACTTTGATTCTAATTCTTTCCATTCTACTTCTGGATAAATAAATAGACAATTATCAAGGCCCTTTGTCATGAAAAATCTATCTTCTAAGTTTTCACGAAATTTAGAAGGGACTATTACTCTGTTTTTTGTATCTAATATGTGTTCATATTTTCCTATAAACAAGTCAATCCCACTTTCAAAGTCTAAATACCACTTTAAACCACTCTCTTCCACCTACTATTCTATACTAAATTAGTCTTTTCTTCCAGTATTTTTAATCTTTTTTATCAATCTTAATTGATTATTCAAAACTTCTCTATTAAAACTAAAAAAACAGCCATTCCATCGAATGGCTGTTCGCTTTTATAATTGTTTTTTTCTCTTATATATAAATAGTGCTACTCCTATAAAAATACCCATAATACTAACTAATTGTGCTATTCTTATATTTCCTAACATTAAACTATCTGTTCTTAAGCCTTCTATCAAAACTCTAATAAATGAATATAATGCTAGATATAGTAAAAATAATTCTCCTGGAATTTTTTGATGGTTTTTTCTATACCAAATAAGAAAAATAAATATTCCTATATTCCATATAGATTCATATAGGAAGGTTGGATGAACCTTAACTCCTTCTACCATAATTCCCCAAGGAAGATCTGTAGGGCCTCCATGAGCTTCCTGATTTATATAATTTCCCCATCTTCCTATGGATTGACCTAAAACTAAACTAGGTGCCGCAATATCTGCTAAAACCCAGAAATCTATTTTTTTTACTTTTGTAAATACTATGGCTACGATTATAGCTGTTATAACTCCGCCATGTATTGCAAGTCCACCATTTCTAATATTTAATATTTCTTTAAAACTCCCTCTATATCTATCCCATTCAAATATTACATAATACATTCTGGCACCTATAATAGATAGGGGCAAAGCTATTATTAAAAAGTCTAATAATGTATCTTCACCTAAACCTACTCTATTAGCTTCTTTTATTCCTAGCATAGTTCCCACAAACATGGCCAAAGCTATTAATATGCCATACCAGGCCACATCAACTCCAAATATGCTAAATGCTATTGGATCCACTTTAACCCTCCTTTATTGGATTTATTACAGATAAAACAATTCTATCTTTATTAAAATGTTCTTTAAATCTATTCATAACTTCTGAGAACTTTATCCCTTCCAGTAAATCTAGATATTCAAAAGATGAAAACCCTGACAACTCCATATCTAAAGAAGTATTAGCAATAAATTCTATTGAATCTAATCCCATTAAAAAACTTCCTATTTCATCATTTTTTATCCTATTAAAATCTTCCTCTTTTAATATTTCTTCTGCTGGTTTGTCAAAATACTCAATTATTCTATTAGATACTAATCTAGGATCTTCAACTTCTCCTACTATCATAGAATATCCATAGTCAATTTTACCACTGAAATAAGCCCCAAAACTGCTGTCTATTAATCCTTCATCATATAGTTCATTATAAAACACAGAGCTTTCTCCTAGCAACATATCCAATATAATATTGGTTATTAAGTCTTTCTTTACTTCTTCAGCTCCTATATGCCCTATGTCATTATCTTTATATCCCATAAAAAACATTGGAGTAGAAGTCATCATATTTTTTTCTACATATTTCTCTCTTACTTCTTTAGGCTCTTCTACAATAAACTTTTCAATCTTTGATAGTCTTTCAAAGTCATTTCTTTCATATTTATTTACAACTTCTATTATTTTATCAAAAGATAAATCCCCTACAATAAACAAAGTCATATTTTCAGGATGATAAAAAGTATTGTAAGTTCTATATAATAATTCTTTATCAATATCCTGTATAGTTTCAACTGTACCAGCAACATCTATTTTCACTGGATGATTATGATACATTGCGTCTAAACAATTAAAATAACCTGTCCAATTAGGGTCATCATCATACATTCTTATCTCTTGTTCTATAATACCTTTTTCTTTTTCCACATTTTCATCTGTAAAATGAGGATTTTGAACAAATTTAATTAAAGTTTCTAGTGATTCATAAAAATTATTTGTAGATGTAAATAAATATGCTGTTTGATTGAAGTTTGTATATGCATTTACATCTGTTCCCAGTTCTGAAAACTTCTCAAAAACACTTTCCCCTGGTTCTTCAAAGATTTTATGTTCTAAAAAATGTGCTATTCCATCTGGAACTTTTAAGAATTCTTCTTCTCCTATAGGAATAAAATGATTATCTACAGATCCAAAGTCTGAAGCCAACATAGCATATTGTTTTCTAAATCCTTTTTTAGGAACATAGTAGACATCTAAGCCAGTTTCTGTTCTTTTGTGATATAAAGTTTCACCAATATTTTCTTTATATGTCTTCATTATCTTTTTCTCCTTCTTTAACATTAGAGCCATTCATAAAATACATTGTATCTAATATAATCTTTTTACTTGCCTGAATAATTTCATCCTTTGTAACTTTTTGTACATTCTCTATTTTGCTATTAACATCTCTATAGTCATCTGTTAATTTACTATTAAAATTATATTCTAAAATATTATGAAGACTATCTTCCACAGATTCTAATGATGATATTAAAGATTTTTTAGCTATTTCAATATCCCTCTCTGTAAAATCTCCTGTTTTCATCTTATTTAACTCTTCTTCAATTATTTTTAATGTATCCTCATATTTATCAAATTCTATACCTGCATCCACTGTTATAAAGGATTTGAATTTAAAAATTCTTGCAGCAATATAATATGCTAAACTCTCTTTTTCTCTAACATTTAAAAACAATTTTGAATTAGGTGTTCCACCAAATATTTGAACTGCTAATACTAATGCAGTATATAAATCATCTTCATAGGGAATTCCTGTCCTATAAGCTAGAACTATCTTACCCTGATTTACATCTAATTTCTCCTCAACTGTCTTAATTTGATCAACTAATCCAGTTACTTTTTCCCTTTTCAAGGAAATAATATTTTCCCTGTCTGTCTTTATACTGGATTTTAAATAATCTATTGTTTTTTCCTTCATTTTTCCAGTATAAAATATTTCCATAGGACTATCTTTTAATATTCTCTTATAGTAATCAAATAGTATTTCAGAACTAATATCTTCCATATCCTCTATATATCCTATTCTAGAAATTGCAAAACTTTCTCCGTTAAACATTTCTTCTATTGTTCTTTCTATTGCATAATTTCTCTTATCGTTGATTTTAGACTCTATTCTTCTTATAAGATTTTTCTTCTCTTGTTCTAAATATTCTTCATTAAAAACTCCATTTTCTAATTTAGGATTGAATATTATCTCAGTCACTAAATCTATTACTTCAGAAAAATAATTTTCATCATTTATATATCTTTCATCAACAAATTGAAGAGTAAGCCTTATTATATGTTTATTTCCCCTTACTACTACATTTAAATTTAATCTCACTCCATATAATTCTTCCATCTTTCTTTGAATTTCCAAATTATTTGAGTATTTTTCAGTACCTCTTCTTAAAACAAGTGTTAACAGTGCATTTTTTGTTGCATCTTCTCTCTTTAAAGGTCTTATAATATTAAATACTAATAATCTTGACTTAAACTTGTCTGTCTCAATTAAATTCAAGTTTATTCCTTTTTTTATATTAATTGTTTCCATATTATTTTCCAAATAATCTCCTCCATTAAATAATTATACCCAAAAAAATATATATTAGACATTATAACATTTTTTCAATATTAAAAGCCTTATCAAGAAAATGATAAGGCTTTTAATATTATATTTTTTCTACTATTTTTATTCCTGCACTTGCTCCAATTCTAGTGGCACCAGCATCTATCATTTCTTTTGCCTTTTTATAATCTCTTATACCACCTGAAGCTTTAATACCCATATTAGGGCCAACAATCTTTTTCATAAGCTGAATATCTTCTACTTTCGCTCCATTTGTTCCAAATCCAGTAGAAGTTTTTACAATATCTACACCTGATTCTTTGGCTATTTCACAGGCTTTTATTTTTTCTTCTTTAGTTAAATAACAAGTTTCTATTATTACTTTAACAATAGTTTCACTATTAACTGATTGAACCACTGCTAATATATCTTCTTTTACTGTTTTATAATCTTTATTCTTTAAAGCAGCTATATTTATAACCATATCCACTTCATCAGCTCCATCTTTAACTGCTAACTTAGCTTCAAAAGCTTTGATCTCTTTTTTATTATTTCCCAATGGGAATCCTATTACTGTTGCAATCCTTATATCAGAATCTAACAGTATTTCTTTGCATTTAGAGACATAATATGGATTTACACAAACTGCTTTAAAATCGTATTTAATAGCTTCTTTACATAGGATTTCAATCTCATCATTACTTGCTTCTGCTTTTAATAGAGTATGATCTATCATTTTTGAAAGAGTTGTCATTAAATTCCTCCTCATTAGCTTATGATTTCAACAACATCTCCATTCCTTGCTCCACAAGCATTTCCTTCTTCCATATCTAAATGCATTTCTAGTGCATAGTTATCAGAAACTCTTACTAGTACATTGTCAAATACAAGTCCTCTTGGTCCAGCAACTTTTACACTTACTAAATCTCCGTCTTCTAGTTCATAAGCCTTTGCATCATCTGTATGCATGTGTATATGTCTTCCAGCTACCATTGTCCCTTCTGCTATCTCTACTTCGCCCTTTGGCCCTATAATTTTAACTCCTGGAGTTCCTTCTATATCTCCTGAGTCTTTAATAACACCTTTAACCCCTAAAGTAAAAGCATCTGTCATAGAAATTTCAATTTGAGTATCTGGTCTAACAGGCCCTAATATTCTTACACCTTCTAATGTTCCTTTTGGTCCTACAATATCAACTTTTTCATCTGAAGCAAACTGACCTGGTTGAGATAAATCTTTTATTTGAGTTAATTCGTATCCTTCACCAAATAATTCATCTAAATCCTTTTGACTTACATGAATATGACGATTAGATAATCCTACTGTTAATTCTTTTTTCATTTTATATCCTCCTAATTTTAATTCAATTATTTCCATACACTATATTATATGCCTTTAACTTGAAAAAATCAAAGTTTAATATTTATTGGAAAGTTTTATAGAAGTTTGGAAATGAGATTTTCACAGCATTACTATTTAATATTTCACTTTTACCATCTATATTATATGCCATAATGGTTAATGCCATAGCCATTCTGTGATCACCATATGATTTGACAATGGCTGACTTTAAATCCAAACTTTCTTTTATCTTTAATCCATCCTCCAATTCTTCTATATTAACTCCAAATTTCTTAAGTTCATTATATGTGGCTGAAATTCTATCAGTCTCTTTATACCTTAATTCCTCTGCGCCTGTTATTAATGTTTTTCCATTTGCAAAAGAAGCAACTACTGATAATATAGGAATTTCATCTATCATTCTTCCCATAATATCCCTTCCTATATTAATACCTTTTAAAGAAGATTTTCTTACTATTATATCAGCCATGTCTTCATTATTTATTTTCATCTTATTTTCAATTTCAATATTGCCACCCATATCTTTAAAGACATCTATTATTCCCGTTCTAGTTTTATTTACCCCAATTTTTTTCAATTTAATCTTAGAGCCTTTATTTATAAGTCCTCCTGCTATAAAATAAGCCGCAGAAGATATATCCCCTGGGATAAATAACTCTTTTACTTTCCAATTGTTTTCTCTAAAATAATATAGCATTCTCTCTGTATGATCTCTAGATGGATTTTTTTCCATTATATGACTATCTCTTTCAGCATATAGAGAAGCTAAAATAATACAGGACTTTAACTGAGCACTATCAACTGGCATTTTATAATCTATTGATTTAATATCTTTATTTCCAATTATCTTAAGAGGAGCAGTATTATCTTCACTAGCTTCAATTGATGCCCCCATCTTTTTTAATGGTTTTATAATTCTTCCCATTGGTCTAGAAGTCAAGGATTTATCCCCTGTTAAAGTAGAATCGAATTTTTGACCTACAAGTAAACCAGCCATAAGCCTCATAGTTGTTCCTGAATTTCCACAATAAAGTTCACCTTCAGGTTTTTTAAGGCCATCTAGTCCTACTCCTATTATTTCAACTTCATTTTCATCATTAAATACTTTTATCTCAACTCCCATAGCTTTAAAACATTCAATTGTCCTAATTACATCTTCTGAAAGTAATATGTTTTTTATTCTCGTCTTTCCTTTAGATATGGATGAAAATATTATGCTCCTATGGGAAATAGATTTATCTCCTGGAATTTCTATCTTATATGGATATTTCCCTTTACCTCTAATAATCAATTTAACACACCTCCATCAAAGCTTTTTTTATTTCTATTTCAGTCACATCATAAAAAACATCAACTTCAGCTTTACCTGTTGGCAAAATAAATACTATTTTTCCATCTTTATTTTTTTTATCATTATACATATAATTTATCAGTTCATCTATCATTGCCTCTGTATATATAACTCTTTTAACCAAAGGTTTTAAATTCTCTTCTATTTCATTCATATATTCCTCTGAAATAATTCCTCTATTATAAGAGATTCTAGACTCATATATCATCCCTTTTATAACCGCTTCTCCATGTGTATATTGGGAGTAATCATAATAGGATTCTATGGCATGCCCTATTGTATGACCAAAATTTAAAATTCTTCTGATTCCTGTATCTAATTTATCCTTTTCTACTATTTCCGATTTAATTTCCACAGATTTTCTAATTAATTTTTCAATTATATCTAAATCTTTATTAAATATTCTTTTAATATTATTCTTTATTTTTAAAAATATTGAATAGTCATAGATAAGTCCATACTTTAAAATTTCACCTAATCCGGATATTATCTCTCTATCCTTTAAAGAATTTATAAAATCCGTTTGTATATATACTTTTTCTGGAAAATAGAATGCTCCAATAAGATTTTTATAACCCTTAAAGTCAATTGCTGTTTTACCACCAACACTACTATCCACTTGGGCTAATAGTGTAGTTGGTATTTGTATATATTTTATTCCTCTTTTGTAAGTAGCTGCTGCAAATCCTGATATATCACCAACAACGCCACCACCTAAGCCAATGATATATCCATCCCTTGAAATATTAAGTTTTAAAAGCACTTCATATATATTAGAAAGTTCTTCTAAACTCTTACTATCTTCTCCTGGATTTAATATTAATATTCTATCTGATTCTCCAATAATACTATTGATTTCTCTTTTATAAATATTATAAATATTACTATCAGTTATAATTAAGAAATCTTCTTTAAGCATATATTGCTCTATTTGTCCCCATATTTCTTTAGTAAATTCTATATTCATAATTATCTTTCCTCTATATATTTCTTGTGTCGCTTATATCTATCCTTTATTACTTCCATATAATCTCCACCTAATAACTTTAATATTTCATTAGCTAAGACATAGGAGAGCATAGATTCGCATACTATACTTGCTGATGGAACTGCGCATGCATCAGATCTTTCAAATTGAGATATGGATTCTTCCTTTGTTTCCATATTAACGGTTTTCAAACCTTTTCTTATTGTAGGTATAGGTTTCATTGCTGCTCTTACAACTATATCTTCTCCATTTGATATTCCTGCTTCTATTCCTCCTGAATGATTAGTTTTTCTTCTATATCCTCCATCATATATTATCTCATCTTGAAATTTAGATCCTTTAATTTCTCCAGACCCCAGTCCTAATCCTATCTCTACTGACTTTATTCCTTGAATACTCATAATAGATCCAGCTATTTTCCCATCTAACTTATCATCCCAATTCGAATGACTACCTAATCCTACTGGGATATTTTTGCCTATAATCTCTATCTTCCCACCTAAACTATCTCCCTCTTTAATAACATTTTTTATTTCTTTAATAATTTCTTTTTCATCTTCTGAATTAGCCAACCTTATTTCTGAGCTATCTGCTCTCTTTAAATCCTCAGTTTTTATTCCACTATAATAATCTAATTTTACCCTTTTATCCCCTATTCCTATTACATGGCTATATATTTCTATGTCTAATTCTCTTAAAAACAATTTACATATACTGGCTAAAGCAACTCTCATGGCAGTTTCTCTAGCTGATGCTCTCTCCAATATATTTCTACCACCTACTTGATTGTATTTAAGAGCACCTACTAAATCTCCATGACCTGGTCTAGGTCTGATAACTTCTGGGGTTTCTATATTGGTCCCCCTATTTTTCAAACTAATTGAAATAGGATTGCCTGTTGTTTTACCATTACTCACACCTGATATTACTTGTATCTCATCTCTTTCAATTCCCATTCTCTCTGAACGTCCAAATCCCATCTGTCTTCTCTTAAGTTCATTATTTATAAATTGAATATCAAATTGAAGATTTGCAGGTATTCCGTCTATTATTCCAATTAACCTCTCACCATGGGACTCCCCCGATGTTAAAAATCTAATCATGTTTTCCTCCTTAAATATTAATAAAGACTTCTACATCTGTAGAAGTCTTTATTATCTATCTCTATTATTTATTCAAAATTTAATACTGGCTGTATATATTCTATGATTTTAGTAATTATATATGATTCAATAGGTATTTGTATGGCTGAAAATATTACTCTTTCAAAGAATAATACTATATAGGCCTTCCCAAAAAGTTGAGATAACCAATAGGTATTAAGTCCTATAGCAATTATAATTCTAGATATTGCCACTATGATTAACACTTTTGGTAAACTAATATTTCTCATAAAATCTTTTTTATGCATTAATTTCATACTAATCAATCCAGGTATCATTCCCCATAATATGGAACTTATTGTAAATCCTAGATGGAAAACCCCTTGAGGATTAATCATAAACCCTATCATATCTGCAACAAAACCTGTTGCTGCACCAATAATTGGACCGAATAATATTCCGGACATTATCAGAGGCAGTTCTCCAAGACCTAATCTCAATGTTGGTGTTACCATAATAGAAACCAATCTGGTTAAGATTATGGATAGAGCAGCAAAGAAACTGGCTTGTACCATACTTCTAACATTTAATTTAGCTTTCAATTTAACACTCCTTTCTTTAAAGTAACAGTCAACTGATACATTAAAGTTAGGAATTTTAATGCTACAGCGGATGCAATAAAAAGTCGCAGAAAATTCTTTCGTTTAAGGGCAACTTCCCATCCCTTAACACTTAACGCTTTTTATTTACTCTGTTCACTATCTATTATAACCTAATAGATTTATTTATCAAATTATCATTAAGAACTTTTATAAATTTATTAAGTTTTTCCTAATAAATTCAAGGCCTCTTTTACTAATTCTACAGATTTATCTTTTATAGACTGATCAATTATATAATTATTTTTTTCTATGGATTCTAAATACTTTTTTACTATATATCCTGTTGTTTTTTTCTCCATATTTTCTACTTCTCTATAGCTTTCCAGAATTTCCTCATATATTTGTCCTGTTTCATAATCATATATAGGACTATTATCCATACCTGATAAATAGATCCATAAATTCCTACTATATATTTCCATCATATTTTCATGTTTTTGTCCTTTGGAATATTTTTTAATATAATTTTCTGTTTTTAATATTCTCTCTACTAATTCTGAATAGCTAATATATAGTGATGCATCTATGGCTATTGGTTTCTCTGAATCTAATGATTTAATCTCTATATATTCTTTAATTTCATCAGAGATATAACTATTATATTTTTTAAGTTTTTCATAATCTATTATTGGATAAAATTCTCCTTCCAGATTTATTAATTTATAATTATTGTTTAAACTATCTTTAATTAATTCTCTAAGTTCATCATTTTCTATTTCTTTTACTCTATTTTCAGGAAAAAATAATTCCCTTCCTCCTAATTCAATTAATTCATAATTGACATCTGTTTTTATCATCTTTTCTTTTATTCTATCTATATTTTCTTCTAAATAGTTCTCCAACTCTAACAACATTTTATCTGAATCTCTATTTGTAACTAATTCTATATTTTCTTCAATATATAATAAAATTCCATTTACATTGTCTTCTTTATTTAACAGTTTTTTAAATTCTTCTAAATTATAGTCTTTATTTTCTTCTATAAACTCTATATCATTGGACTTTTTATCTTTAATATTAGTTTTGCAAGCTATTGTGAATAATAGTGTAAATGTAATCATTATATATATTAATCTTTTTATTCTCATAATTTACCTCCTTAGTTTATCATTTTAAACTAAATTTTATAAAAATAAAAATAAAAAAGACCTAAGATAAACTCTTAAGTCTTTATATATTTCTAATATATTAAATCCTAGTTAATAATTCACTCATAGGTCTTCTTATTCTTTCAGTTTTTAAATCTCCTTCGCCATATCCTAAAGCTAACATAACTGAAATACTATAATCATTTTTATCAAGAGCACCTTGTTTAACCAATACATCTTCTAATTGCTTCTCATTATATTCCTCTATTGGCAATGCACTTATGCCTATCTCATTTGCAGCAAAAATCATTGAACTTAACGCTAAATAACTTTGTCTCCATGACCAATGATAGATGGAAAGTGTATCATACATTGAATTTGCTTCTCTTTCTTGTAATGTTCTAATTCCAGATTTAATCTCTGTAACTAATTCCTCAGGAATTCTTTTAACATCTTTTAATACATAATTAATATAGTTTGAACTATATCTTAAATGATTGCTATTTCTAGATAATATTATTATTATTTTATCTGCTTTTCTTAAAGTATTTTCTAATCTTGGTGTAGTTTTATATAAATCTTCTTTTATTTTTTCATTTTCTACAACCACAAATTTCCAAGGCTCTAATCCATATGAACTTGGCGCTAATCTACCTATTTCTAAAATGAAATTTAAATCGTCCTCTGAAATTTTTTTGGTTCCATCAAATTCTCTTGAAACATGTTTAAGTCCATAATTTTTAAGCATTTCTTCTTTTCTTTCTTCTAAGTTTTTGTTTTCCATAAAATCCCTCGCTCTCATAATATATAAAATGTCTTCAAAGTATATATACCCAAGTATAAAGTATCAAACATTATTTTTATTTATTTTTAATTAAATCTAATTTTACTACTCCAAATAATATTATTTGAATAACAATAACTCCAATAATATATGTTAATCCTATTTTTATAGCCATATCTACAAAAAATGATTCTGGCATCATTTGAATTAATAAATCTGTTTTTGGATCTAATATCCAAAGATCATTATCAAATAGTATCAAATGGAAATATACAAAATATTTACTAAAATCTACAAGTATCATACCTATTAATATACCAACTATTCCATAATTAAATAATAAACCTCTAAAACTCTGTTCTATAAGATAATTTATATCTTCAGCTATATAAAAATACAATATAATAGTTCCAATTAAAACCATACATATATATTTTATTAATCTTATATTAGTATATATATTTTGAACATCCTCCATATGCAATACTTCTTTTTCATTAAATGTCTCAGCTAATTCGTCATTGCTTAATCCACCTTTAATATATTCTATTAATTCCCTCGAATCTTCTAAGAATTCTCCTTTTGAATTATTAGTCTTTTTAAATAAATCATATTTTTCATAACTTTTTTCATAGGATTTAATATTAAATGTATGATATTCTATCGAAAAAATTAAAACTGAAAGAGAAATCATAATAACAAATAAAATTATTAATAATCTTTTCAAATCTTCACCTCTTTTGCTCCATTATATTCTCTATTATACAATATATTTTTAGTTTTTATTTACTTTGTTTTTTTTATACTATAGAATATATAAACGGAGGTGTTTTATGAAAGGTTATTTTGCATCACATTTCTTTAATGATGCTATGTTTCAATGGACAGAAAGTTTAGCTAGCTTTTTAGAAAGAGAGACTGGTATAGAAATGTATGTCCCACAGAGAAATGATGATATAAATAATAAAAAGGATAATGATGAAAATATTACAGCCATTAAAATTGCACAAGCTGACACACTAGAATTACAAAAGGCTAATATACTAATTGCCTCTCTAGATGGATTGACAATAGATGATGGTGTTTCTGGAGAAATTATGGCTTTTGGAATTATCAAGGAAATGGAATATGAATATAATTTAGAAAATAGTAAGCCAAGACTTATTATTGGAGTTATAACAGATATGAGATGGCAAGGTACTGGAAACAATAAACTTTATAGAAATCAAATGATAATAGGTAAAATAGAAGAACATGGTTTGTTGATTGAAGGTTATCCAAATGATAATAGTTATAAGGATGATATTGTCAAAACCATTCTGGACTTCAAAAATAGAAATAATTTATAATAAAAAATCCAGCTCAATGAGCTGGATTTTTATGCATATAATTTTATTAACTCTATTACCATTCTCGCTGAATTTTCTAAATCTTTTATCTCTATGCACTCTTCTACAGTGTGAGGTTTTTGCATTCCCACACCTAGATTAACTGCATTAAATCCATGCTCGTTCCATATATTTGTATCAGATCCCCCACCAGTGGATTTAGTCTCTGTTTCAAATCCTAATTTAGCACAAGCTTCTTCAACCTTCTTAACTATTTCAGAATCCGATTCTACTTCAAAGGCTTTATAAATATTATCTATCTCTATATTTACACTTCCACCAAATTTTTTAGCGGCAGTTTCAGCTGCATTTACCATGTGACTTGTTTGTTTTTCTAACTTATCATCTTGTAAACTTCTAGCTTCCGCTTCTACTTTAACGGATTCAGCAACTATATTAGTAGCTTCACCACCACTTATTATTCCTATATTAGCAGTTGTTTCCTCATCTATTCTCAATAAATTCATATTACTAATTGCTTCTGATGCAATTGATATTGCTGAGATTCCCATCTCAGGTGCTACTCCTGCATGAGCAGTTTTACCTATGAATTCAATATCTAGTTTGTTTTGTGCAGGACCCTTTACTATTATTTCTCCAGGACTTCCACCACTATCTAAGACAAAAATATTTTTTGATTTTATCTTGTCATAATCTAATCCTTTAACTCCATATAATCCACCTTCTTCAAATATAGTGAATACAACTTCTAAGTTACCATGTTCGATTTCATTTTCTTGTATACTCTTTATAGCTTCTAATATGGCTGCAATACCTGCCTTATCATCTCCACCTAATATAGTAGTTCCATCACTATAAATAATACCATCTTTTATTATTGGTTTTATACCTCTTCCTGGTGATACAGTGTCCATATGTGCTGTAAGCAATATAGGTTCAGAATCCGTTGTACCTTTTAATCTGCCTATAACATTGCCTGAATTGCTTCCAACAGTTTCTCCAGCGTTATCCATCTCAACCTCAAATCCTAAATCCTCTAATTCTTTCATTAAAACTTTTGCAAACTCCAATTCTTCTTTAGTAGGACTATCAATTTGTATAAACTCTAAAAACTTCTCTAATATTCTTTTTTCATTAATCATATTATTCCTCCTATATTATATATCCACTTCAGCATCTAAAGCTTTTTCATATATGAATTCTCTTCTTGGTGCTACTGTTGAACCCATCAGTTTTTTAGTTACCCTATCAGCTTCGATAAAATCATCTATAGTTATTTGTTTTAATACTCTGGTTTTAGGATTTAATGTAGTTTCCCACAATTGATCTGGATTCATCTCACCTAGCCCCTTGTATCTTTGAATATGTGAAGCTTTGTTTTCCTTTAAAAACTTATCTAATTCTCGTTCATTATAAAAATACTCACTCTTTTGCTTGCTAGTAACTTTATAAAGTGGTGGCATAGCTATATATATATGACCAGCATTTATAAGTTCTGGAGTATATCTATAAAACAAAGTTAATAACAGTGTGTTTATATGAGATCCATCAACATCAGCATCTGTCATAATCACTACTTTATTATATTTTAAACCTTCTATATCGAAATCAGATCCTATGCTTGTTCCAAGAGCAGATATTAAAGTTGCTATCTCTATATTATCCAATATTCTGTGCAAAGATTGTCTTTCCACATTTAATATTTTTCCTTTAAGAGGTAGTATTGCTTGAAACTCTCTATCCCTTCCCTGTTTAGCACTACCTCCAGCAGAATCACCTTCTACTATAAAGATTTCTGTCTTTTTAGGATTTCTACTTTTACATGAAGCAAGCTTTCCATTAACAGATAATGTAGTGGTCTTACTCATTAGATTTTCTCTAACTTTTTCCTCAGCTTTTCTAAGCTTTAAAGATTCTTTTGCATTATCTATTATCTCTGTTAATGTCTCTAAATTTCTATCGAAATATAATTGGGATTGCATAGTAAGTATTTCATCCACTATTCCCCTTACCTCTGGATTACCTAATTTTGTTTTAGTTTGTCCTTCAAATTCTGGATTAGGATATCTTATGGATATAATCGCAACCATTCCATTCCTTATATCTCTTCCTTCAAAATTTTCATCTCTATCTCTTAGTTGATTAGTTTCTCTTGCATATTGATTTATAGTTCTAGTAAAAGAACTTCTTAAGCCACTAACATGAGTACCACCTTCATGAGTATTTATATTATTACAAAAAGATAAAATAGTTTCAGCCTTTTCATTTGTGAATTGTAATGCTATTTCTACATGAGTTCCATCCTTGTCACCCGTTAAATATATTACATCTGTAATAGTTTTTTTATCTTCATTTAAATCCTTCATAAATGAAATTAAACCATCCTCAGTTTTATATATCTTCTCTTCATCTGTATTTAAGTCTTTAAATATTAATGTTAAATCCTTATTTAAGTATGAAAGTTCTTTTAATCTTCTCTTAATTATTTCTGCTTTAAATTCTATAATTTCAAAAATTTCTCCATCTGGTAAAAAAGTTATCTTGGTTCCTCTCTTATTTGTATTCCCAACTGGCTCTAATTCTCCGTTTTCAAGTTTATTAACTGGAACACCTAACTCATAATCATCAGTATATCTTTTTCCATTTCTAAAAATTTCTGCCCTGAATTCAGCTGATAGTGCATTTACAACTGCAGCACCTACTCCATGTAATCCGCCTGATATATCTCCATTTGATCCGAATTTTCCACCTGCATGTAGTATTGTTAAGATTACTCTTAAAGCTGATTGACCAGAACTATGTTTATCAACTGGTATTCCTCTACCATTGTCTTCTACAGTAACTGATCCATCTTTATTTAATGTAACCTCTATTCGATCACAATGTCCAGCCAAATGTTCATCTACACCATTATCTATTATTTCATTAACCAAATGATGAAGACCCCTAGAACCTGTACTACCTATATACATTCCAGGCCTTAGCCTTACTGCTTCCAGACCCTCTAGTATCTTTATTTCTTCTGCATTATAACTCATATATTCACCTTCCATATAAATCTTTTCTATCATAATTTATTTTTATTATTTATTATTTCTTCTAATTCATTGCTTTGACAACTAATAATAACACATTAGAGGTTAATTTAAAAGTTATTATTCCGATTAACCGAAAGTATGTTCTTTTTTTATCATATTATGCTATAATGATTAATCTAAACAAGTATATTTGAATTTTTATATTTTTTAGTGTTATAATGAATTGAATTTGATTTTTAAAATTGTAGGAGATGATATTTTGAATAAAAATATAATTAAAATTGATTATAAAGAGGAAATGGAGCAATCTTATATAGATTATGCTATGAGCGTTATAATACAAAGAGCCATTCCTGATTTAAGAGATGGACTAAAACCAGTTCATAGAAGAATACTATATGCTATGACAGAGTTAAATTTAGAACCAGAAAAACCATTTAAGAAAAGTGCTAGAATAATAGGAGACGTTTTAGGTAAGTATCACCCACATGGTGACTCTTCTGTTTACGAAGCTATGGTTAGGCTAGCACAGGACTTTAATACTAATCATCCATTAGTACTGGGACAGGGTAATTTTGGCTCTATAGACGGAGACCCAGCTGCAGCAATGAGATATACAGAAGCCAAGTTAGAATCCTTAAGTATGTCTCTACTTAAAGGACTGGACAAAGATACAATTGAGTATCAAGATAATTTTGATAACTCTTTAAAAGAACCTTCTGTATTACCAGCCAGATTTTTTAATCTATTGGTTAATGGTTCCACAGGTATTGCGGTAGGAATGTCTACTAATATACCACCACATAACTTAAACGAAGTTAACAATGCCTGTAAGGCATATTTAAAAAATAAAAACATTACAAATGCTGGACTCTTAAGATATATTAAAGGCCCAGACTTTCCAACTGGTGGAACAATTATAAATAAAGATGATATTAAAAAAATATATGAAACCGGTAATGGTAGAATTCGTGTACGTGCTAATTTTGAATTGGAAGATTTAAAAGGTGGCAGGAAAAATTTAATTATAACTGAAATCCCATATACTTTTGCAGGGAGTAAAACCAGACTTATAGAAAGCTTTATTAATTTAGTAAATGATAGAAAACTCGATGAACTCTCAGATGTTAGAGATGAATCCAGTAAGGACGGAATAAGAATAGTTTTAGAAGTTAAGAGAGGCATAGATATAGATATGTTAAAGTCTAAACTATATCAAACTACTCGACTAGAGGATACTGTTCCAGTTAATTTACTTTCAATTGTCGATAATAGACCTGCTGTTTTCTCTATAAGAGAATTAATAGAATATTATTGTGAATTTTTAATTTCTATTTATATTAAAGAAATTAATTTTGATCTTAATAAATTAAAATATGATCGTGAAATTAATGAGGGGCTAATAAAAGCCTATAATAAAATAGATCTTATTATAGAAATTATTAGAGGAAGTAAAAAAAGAGAAGATGTAGTTACTTGTCTAACCACAGGAGATATAAGTAATATTAATTTAAATAATAAATCCTCACAGGCAACTGCTAAAGAACTTAACTTCACTCAAAACCAAGCAGAATCAATAATGAAACTACAACTTCAAAGATTAGTAGGGCTTGAAATAGATAAAATCAAAGAAACTTTAGAGGAAATCAATAAGAAAATAGACTTTTCTCTTAATCTACTGGAAAATGAAGATGAACTACGTGATTATATTATTGTGGATTTAGATGATATTAAAAAGAAATATGGACATAATAGAAAGACCCAGATAAAACAAATTGATAAAGAGGATAAATTTGTTGAAGAAGAAGTAGTTGAGGAGCTTTATGCTCTAATTGATAGATTTAATTATGTAAAAGTAGTGGATACTCAAAGTTATTCTAGAACAAATAAGGAAACTTTAGAATCCTATAAATATATAGTTAAAATCCATTCTAATGATAATCTTTGGATATTTTCTGATGATATTAATTTCCATCAAATAAAAATCAAAGATTTACCTGTTTCTAAAATGGCAGATAGAGGAACACCTCTTCCAAATAATATTAATTTATTATTTGCTGATAGTGAAGAAAATCTAAAAGACAAAGAACTTTTATTCACAACTAAATTTGGATATGTAAAACGAATTGATTCTTCTGAGTTTCAAACTATTAGAAGAGAACTTATTTCCACTAGACTTTCATCTGAAGATGATGAATTAATCAGTGTTAATTTAATAGATGATAACAGTGAGGAATTAGTCCTAATTACAAATGATAATAGAAAAATTAGATTCAATGTGTCTGAAGTATCTAAACAAAAGAGAATGGCCATGGGTGTAATAGGAATTAATCTAAATCAAGATGATTATGTTATAGATGTAAAACTAGAAGAAAAAACCGATAAAGACAAAAGAAATCGTGGAGCAAAAGGATTTATTATAAAATAAGAAAAAGCATGCTGAGCATGCTTTTTCTTTATTTTAAGCCATATTCTTTTCACTTATAAATCGATCTAATAATGCTCCTAATACTAATCCTATTATAGCTGGTAAAATCCAACCTAATCCAGATTCATAAAGTGGCAATCTCTCTAGTACATTCATTATAAAAACTCCTAATGAATTTAATATATTACCCACTCCAAAAGGAATCCCCTTAATCTTTTCTAATAAATTTAATTCAAATCCTTGTATAACATAAATTATGGAAACTATTCCAGTAAGTAATACTGAATAGGAATATATATTCTTACTCTTACCAATAAATCTTTCCAATAAAGCCAAAATGATAAGTACTAAAGCTATTGGATAAATACTATTTAATACGGGTACAGATATAGATAATATTTTTGTTAAACCCATATTAGCTATAATAAAGCTCCAAATTGTTATAATTTTTATAGTCATCTCATAAGTTAAATTTGGAATTATAGTTGTAAAGTATTGACTACAGGATGTTATAAGACCTACACATGTGTTTAAACATGCTATTGTAAAAATTGTAGCCAAAATAATCAATCCAGGTGTTCCAAAGATGTGAATTACAACATTTGTTAAAGTTTGAGCCCCATTTTCTGTCATTCCATATAATTGTCCACTAAGTGCTCCCACATATGCCAATGAGAGATATATGGTAAGAAATAAAATTCCTGCAATTACTCCAGCCTTCATAGTCCCTTTAATAATCTCATCCTTGGATTCAATGCCCATATCCTTTATAAACAGAGATATAACTATTCCAAAATTCAAACCTGCTATAGCATCCATGGTTAAATACCCCTCTAAAAACCCTTTTACTAGGGCATTATTTTTGTATTCACCCAGTGGCTGACCAAAACCTACAAATGGTTTTACAAAACTCCCAATAAATATTGCTCCTAATAACACTAATAATATTGGTGTTAAAAACTTAGCAATTCTATCTACCAATTTATTTGGCCTAGATGCTAATGTGTAAGCTATGGAGAAAAATATCACTGTATAAATTAAAAGAGCTATTTTAGGTGAAATCAATCCCTGTGGCAAAAAAGGGGCTACAGCCATTTCAAATGGAAGACTTCCTGCTCTTGGTATTGCTAAAAATGGTCCAATGGATAGGTAAATTAAAGTTGTATATATAAGTGCAAATTGATCATTAATTCTTTTACCTAAATTTTGTAATCCATCTGATTTAGCCACAGCTATAACTGCTAAGATAGGAAAACCTACTGCCGTGGTACAAAATCCAATCATTGCAATCCAAGTATTAACTCCTGCATTCTCACCTAAAAAAGGCGGGAAAATTAAATTTCCTGCTCCAAAAAATAATGAAAACAACATAACTCCTATTACCAATAAATTTTTACCTTTTAAACTTTTCATCAAATCCTCCTAATTGTTCTTAATAATAAAAGCAAATATAGCTGTAAAATAAGACACCTTAGAATCAAGATGTTCTATTCTACAGCTATATTTATTCCTATAGTAGGGTTATTGCGTTATTATAAGAAATTACATTTAATTACCAATTTCTTAATCTTAAAGCATCTTCCACATCTATTCTTATTTTAAACCAGGATAATACATATTCAACTGATCTAGCTATTGATTCCCTGGCCATTGTCTCTATTTCACTATTATTATCAAAGAATTCATCTTCTAATTCATTTATTCTCAGTGTCATTTTATCTAATTCTTTTTGTATAAGTTCTCTGGAAGTTTCACCGGTTTCTAAATATTTTATAAGCTCCAATATTAAGTTCTTAACCTTGTCTACTAAGATATCTGGAAAAAATGGGTCTGAATACATTTCATCCAATAAGTCATAATTTTCATCAAACTTTTTATTTTTTGTCATAATAGCACTCCCCTCATTTATACAATTATTAAGATTAGCATACTAATTTAAAAATTTATATTCCACTATATTGTATATCTAAAGCCATTAATTTACAAGTTATTTTAGATTACTCTTTTTAGTGATTTTTACACTTTTAATTTCATCCGACTCCTTTATATTATTAATTTCTATTTGGAATTCATCTTTATCCATAAATTGCTCTATAAATTCTAAATTTGGGCTGTAATAAAAGCTCCCACCTATTTTAAGTGATCTTAATATTTCCATATATTTCTTTGCATATATAATATGACCATCACCTAACTTTAAATGTTCCCGCTTAAAATGATTTGTAAATGATAAATGAGCTATTATGGTTCCCCATTTCTCCTCTTCAAACTTCTTATCAAACCAGGACAATTCGTTGAAATAATTTTCCTCACTTTCAATCTCTCTATCTATTCCATATGTATTAAATCCTATTCCTCTTAAATATTTAACTAATTCTCCTGATTTACCACATCCAATGTCTAGTATAGGTTCTTTTATATTTTTCAAATCCATATGAAGAATTCTAATTTGATGCTCTGGAGAATATTCAGAGCAAGGGACAATATCTATTTCTCTCTTACCATTATTCATTGCTTTTAACTCATCTATATCTTCCATTAAAGAAATAATATCTCTTTGAGATTTATTGAAAATATTTATTATATCTACATCTCTCTTAAGATTAAACAACTCTTTATAAAATTTTTTAATTATATTGTATAATTCTTCTTCAAGTAAATCTCTTATTAATACATATTGATTTGTCTTTATGATCAGGTTTATTATTTCTCTCTTTGTAAATTCACTTAATTCTTCTAATTCATTATCCTGAAAACTTAATTTATCCCTATTATTTTCAATATATTTATATAAAATATTTCCTAATGGTAATTCTTTATCCATTTTTATAAATATATTCTTTCCATAATTAGAATCTATTGATTCTTTTATTACATTTTTAATCTTCTCTTTCAATTTTCTTCCTCCCCACGATTCATTATATATGATTATTTAAAAAAACAAAAAACAAAAGTAAAACATATGTTTTACTTTTGTTTAGTTAATCTTATATTTCATTTTAAATTATATTAATTTTTTTGTCTCTTCCAAGACTCTGTCATAATCTGGATGATTAGTAGCATCTTCAACATATTCTACATACTTAACTTCATTATCCGCATCTAACAGAACTATTCCCCTAGCTAATAATCTAGATTCTTTTATTAAGAATCCATATTTTTCACCAAAATCAACATCTTTATGGTCCGATAGTGTTATAACCTTATCTATTCCCTTAGCTCCACAGAATCTTTTCTGTGCAAAAGGCAAGTCCACTGATAATGTTAATATTACAACATTTCCTAAATCAGATGCCATTTCATTGAAGTTAATCGTCTGTAATTCACAAACTCCTGTATCTAAAGACGGCACAACTGATATTATTTTTATTTTATCACCAGCATCTTCTAAAGTATATTCTTCCATTTCCGTTGTTAAAGCTGTAAAATCAGGAGCCATATCTCCTACTTTTATTTCCGGTCCTATTAAAGTTACTGCTTCTCCACCCATTTTTATAGCATCTTTTCTTTCTTCTAACATTTTACTCCTCCTTTTATGAGAATATGGATTTTATTTCTAAATATTCTTCGAATCCATATCTTCCACCTTCACGACCTATTCCTGAATATTTATATCCACCGAAAGGTGCCGCTTGAGTTCTTTTACCCTTATTTATTTTAACCGTACCTGTTTTCATCATTCTAGCAACTTCTTGAGCTTTTTTATCATTTCCATATACTGCTCCTGATAATCCATATGCATTATCATTTGCTATTTTTATTGCATCTTCTAAATCTTCATAATATATTACTGATAATACTGGTCCGAAAATTTCTTCTCTTGCAATTTTCATATCATTTTCCACATCTACAAATACTACTGGACCAACATTGTATCCCTTACTATCCTCATTTGGTATTTCACCTATTAGTAACTTGGCTCCTTCTTCAATACCCTTTTCAATATAGGATTTCACCTTATCAAACTGAGCTTTTGAAGCTAATACTCCTACATTATTTTCTGATTCACTTGGATCTCCAAATTTATATTCTTTAGTCTTTTCAACTAATTTGGATTCTAACTCTGATTTCAAACTCCTTGGAACAATCATTCTGGTAAGAGCACTACAGGTCTGTCCTACATTAGAGTAAACTGATTCTAAAATAACACTTAAAGCTAAATCAATATCCGCATCTTCTAATAATATAGATGCTGATTTACCTCCTAACTCTAATATGGATTTTTTAACAGTATCCATTGCAATCTTACCAACCTCTTTACCTCCAGAAGTTGAACCTGTGAAAGATATTACTTGAACATCATCATGTCTAGCAATAATATTCCCAACTTCACTTCCTTTTCCAGTTACCAGATTGAAAACTCCCTTAGGGAATCCTGCATCATGAATTGCTTGAGCTAAATAATACGCAATTACTGGTGTAGTTTTACTAGGCTTCAACACCACTGTGTTTCCAGCAAGTAATGCTGGTACTATTTTCTTTGTAATTTGTCCTATTGGATAGTTCCAAGGTGTCAATGCACCTACAACTCCATAGGGCTCTCTTCTTACAATATATCCATCAAATTGTTCTTCATATTCATAATTCTTTGCAACTTCAATATAATTCTCTATATCTTCTATATATCCTAATATATGTCTGTCTAAAGCTCTGTCATAAACAGTTCCCAATTCCTTAACTATTACCTTGGCCATAGTATCTAAATTTCCATTTAATTTTTCAACAAATTTAGTCATTAAATCTAATCGTTCTTCTAAATCTGTATATTGCCAAGTTTCAAATGCCTCTTTAGCGCTTTCAATAGCCATAAGGACATCTTTTTCATTAGATCTTGGAACTCTTTCAAAAATTTCTTTGTTTGCTGGATTTTCAACTTCTATCATTTCCTCTGTATCTGGTGTAATCCATTCACCATTAATATACAATTTTGTAAAATCCATAATTACCTCCCATAATAAACATTTAATATCTGTCTACAATATACATATACCCTAATCACAATTCTATTATCATCTTATTTAAAATATAAAAAAACTAGCAAAATATTTTGCTAGTTTAATCAATATAATTTCTATTATATTGCTCTTTTTATATTATTATTTAATTTATACTCTTTTAAAAGATTTGCCAATTGATCTGGACAAGAAGTTTTTCTAATTCCACATTTAATTCCTTCTAATTTTTCTATAACTTGATCAATATCCATTCCAATAGATAAGCTAGATAAACCTTTTAGATTACCATCACATCCACCTATGAATTTCAAGTCTTTTATCTTTCCATCTACTATTTTATATTTTATTTCACTAGAGCATACGCCTTTTGTCTTATATATATTCATATAACCTCCATTGTCTTTTATTAATTTAATTTTAATTCATCTTTTTTCTTTTTATTTTTAAACCAAAGAGTTAACACAATACCTATAATATTCATTCCTATAGCTATTAAAAATGCCATACCATAATTACCATTATTAGATTCTTTTATTACTGCTGCTAATCTTGGTCCAAATATTGCTGCTATTCCATAAGCTGTAAATACAAATCCATAATTTGAACCTGCATTTTTAGGTCCCCAAGTTTCTGCAGTAATTCCTGGAAATATCCCTAAGAATCCTCCGAAAGATAAAGCAATTGCCGCTATACCAATTACTGATAGAGTAGATCCTACAACTTTTGTCATATTCAATAATAATAATCCTATACCTGATGATACAAACATAATTACAGTAGTATTATATCTTCCTATTTTATCTGATACAGTACCCCATACTATACGTCCTAATGTGTTTGCCAGTGCTACTATACTAACAACTGTAGCTGCTTTTCCTATTGTAAAGCCTATATGCTCATTTGCTATTGGAGACGCATGACCTATTATCATCATTCCACCAACACATCCCATTGTATATATAGCCCAAAGTATCCAAAAGTCTACAGTTTTTATTATTTCTTTTGGCTTAAAATTAACTGTATCCTCAACTAATATTTTCTCTTTTGATTTATCTGAAACAGTTTTTGGAACAGATAATAAAAGTGAAGATCCTGCAATTATTACTCCTAAAGCTACTCCTAAAAATTTAAAAGTATGTAATACTCCCACTGTTCCTATTAGTTTAACTGCTATAGGTGCTAAAATTATAGCTCCAGATCCAAATCCTGCAGCTGTTAATCCACCTGCTAAACCCTTCTTATCAGGGAACCATTTTACTGTTGTAGCTGTTGTACATCCATATGCCATTCCTATTCCAAAACCTAATATAAGTCCGTAAGTAATATAAAGAGTGGTAAGGGATTTTGTAAATCCTGTAAGAACCATTCCTAAACCAAACATTATTCCACCTGCAAATGTTATTTTTCTTGGTCCTTCTTTATCTTGCATTGGTCCAAATATCATCATTGAAATTGGAACCATGGCAAAAGAAATACTAAATGCTAATGAAGCTTGAGCTGTTGTCCAACCAAATTGTTCCATTAGCGGTGCTTGAAATACACTCCATGCATATCCTGCACCTAAACATAAATTAATAATAATACATGCTACTAAAATCAACCAACGGTTTACTTTAGTTTCCATAATATCATCTCCTTTTCAAATTAAGTTCCATTAATTCAATTAATGGAGTTCAATTATACTATGGAGATTTTTCTATGTCAATTTATAAAATTCTTTACTCTTAAATTATTGTTTTTAAATTGATTTTTCTTATTCAGAGTTTCTATTATTTTACCATTATCCAAGAAAAGTATCTCATCAGATATTTTTCTTGCAAAATTCATATCATGACTAATAACTAATATACCTATACCAGTTTCACTAAGATCTTTAATAATCTGTTGTATTTCACCTATATTTTCAGGATCCAATGCTGAAGTTGGCTCGTCTAGACAAATCAATAAAGGTTCTAATATAATTGCTCTTGCAATAGCAACCCTTTGCATTTCTCCACCTGAAAGTTCATAGGGATACATATTTTCTTTTGAGTATAATCTTAATTTCTTTAGTATTTCTCTTGCTTTTTCTATAACAAAAGATTTTTCACCACCTAATATATTAACCGGAGATTCTATTATATTCTCCAATACAGTCATATGCGGAAATAAATTATAATCTTGAAACACTAGCCCTATTTTCCTTTTTAATGTCTTGTCCTTACTTTCAAGTATTTTACCATTTTGATCTTGATATAAATATTCATTTCCCACAATAATATTTCCATTGTCCAATTTTTCCAATGAATTAATAATTCTAATTATAGTTGTTTTACCTGCCCCAGATGGACCTATTATTGTTTTTATTTCTCCTTCTTTCATGGAAAAATCTATGCCTTTTAAAATTTCTTTTCCATTAAATTTCTTTTTTATATTTTTCACTTGTAACAACATAAATCCACCTCTATTCATAATAATTTTGTTTAGATTCTAATTTATCGAAAATTACAGTTAAAGTTCCAGTTAGGATTAAATAGATGACTCCAACTAAAAGCAAAGGAATTAGAGAAACATCTCTATTGGATGCTATTTTACCTGCTCTTAACAATTCTCCTAATCCAACAATATATACCAATGAGGTATCCTTTATTAAAGTTATTACCTCATTGGTTAGTGCAGGCAATATTCTCTTTATTGTTTGAGGCAGTATAATTCGTTTAAAAGTTTCATATTCACTAAAACCCAATACTTGTGCTGCTTCATATTGACCTTTATCTATTGAATTTATTCCAGCTCTAAATATTTCTCCAAAATAGGCTCCATAATTTAAAACAAAAGCCAATATTACTGCCAAAAACCTATCTAAACTTATATTTACAACTGGTAATCCAAAGAATATAAATACAATTTGCAACATCAGAGGAGTTCCTCTCATAATCCAAATATATAAGCCTACTGTTTTGGATACTATCTTTATCCTACTATTTCTAAGTAGTGCCAAAACAATTCCAAAGGGAATTGATAATAATAATGTTATAAGAAAAATCTTTAATGTCATAGATACTCCAATTATCATAGCTGGTAATAATTCAATAATATAATTAACAAATTTCAACAAATATACCACCTCCTCTTTATAAAATTTATCCTAATTAAACCATTTCTGGTAAATTGAATCATAAGTTCCATCTTCTCTCATATCATCCAGAACTTTATTTACCTTTTCCAATAACTCTTCATCTTCTTTTCTAAATCCTATACCATATTCTTCTTTTCCAAAATCCTCTTCTAACACTCTATAGTCATCTGCATTTTTTTGCTTAATATAATATCTTGCCAATACTTCATCTGCAACAACCACATCTGATCTTCCAGCTTCTAAATCTAAAAATGCTTCGTGATTTGTATCAAATAATATTGGTTCACCATTTTCAAAAGTCTCTACTATTTCAGGTTCTTTATTTATAGCTTCCAGTGTACTAGATCCATTTTGTACAGCTACTTTTTTACCATTTAAATCTTCCTTTTCAAATATATTTGTATCACTTAAAGTAACTATTATTTGCTTGTTTTCTAAATATGCTTGTGAAAAGTTTACTTTTTCTTTTCTCTTATCTGTTATTGAATATCCATTCCAAATCATATCAATATTCTTTGAACTAAGTTCTGTTTCCTTCATAGACCAGTCAATAGCTTGTAATTCGTAATCTACATCCATTCTTTTAAAAACCTCTTTTGCTAAATCAACATCAAAACCTATTATTTCTCCTTGCTTATCTCTAAATCCCATAGGTGCAAAAGTATCATCCATCCCCATAATTAATTTAGAGATATCTAAAGAATCTTCTCCAATATTCTCATTTGAACATCCTGTAATTACGAGTAAAACACCTAATATCATTAATAAAAACACTTTTACCTTTTTCACTTTTACCACTCCTTTTTTAATTTTAGAAATAAAAAAACTCTCGCCTCTAGCCTTAGCTAGAGAACGAGAGTTATACTCCGTGGTCCCATCTCCAATTTATTAATACTTTACAATATTAACCTTATCAAGTACGACAAATCTTTTGATTTGTTTATACTCTAGCATGGTAACGGATGCAGGAAACCGTAAGCATCTAATAACTATTAATAGTTTTCAATACTTAGCTCTAAGATGTGTTCAAAATATATTTAGTGTTCCCTTCTCACCAACTGGAAACTCTCTGAGACTAAATTAATATTTCTACTATTTCTTATCAAAGCTTTATCTCTTTATTTTCTTATTAATTTGTATCATACCTTTTTTAAAATATATTGTCAATAGTTTTTTTGTTTTATTGAATATAATCTCTTTCAATTGCATTTTCTCTATCCTGATTAGGAGTGATCCAATAAAGAGTAATTCCTAAATAACTCTCTCTTTCTGCAAATTCTTCAGCAAATATTTCTCCATATTCATCTATAATCTTTTCAACTTCTCCCTCATCCTCATTGTCTAAATAGAGATAAAAGTCTGCATTATTTATCTTTTTAATATTGTCAATTTCAGTATTTATCTTGAAATCTTCTAATCTCACATTTTCAAAATTTTCCTGAATTATATAGTCAGCTAATCTAGCTCCTCTTACTTTAGTCTCCATCTCTTCATCCACTTCAAATTCTTCTTCTACAATCCCATCCTCTTTTTCCTCTACTCCGGATTCACATCCTATAGTAAATACTATAGTTAAAGCCAAAAAAATACTAAGTATATATCTTTTTCTCACAATATCTCTCCCTATTATCTAATTTAACATTAAAAAGTTATTTTACTATCCCACTCTTCTATTTGTCTATGATCTGCACTTACATTTACAAGAGTTAGATTATTGAATTGTTTTAATTTTCTCCTTGTCACTTTAGCCAATTTAATTGCCTCTTGATTTTTAGGCATAGATGTCTCCTCCAATAGTGAATATGTTGAACCATCATTTATTATTAATTCTATTTTCTCTTGTTTAAATTTAGCTAATTCTTTTAAAGTTTTCTGTATAGCTAATTGAGTAACTAATATAGGTTTTTTATAATCCTCATAAAAAGATTCTCTACCAATCAACTCATCCTCTTTATATATACTATATCTTATTTCTATATCCTCACCTTCATACAAACTCTCTATTCCCACCACATATGCTTTTATCATTTAATTCCTCCTATTTATACTTCTAATGGATATTATAACATATATTAGAATTGAATATTAATACAAAAATAAAAAATCATCATAATATCATGATGATTTCAAATCTACTTCTATTCAAAAAATCCTAATATAAATACTCCAATAGTTATCATTACTATTGTTATATATTGTTTTTTAGTAAGTTTTTCTTTCAACCAAATTCTTCCAAATATAGCAGCCACTATCCCATCTACTGACATTAATGGTGCTGCCACCACAGAATTTCCACTTAATGCATACACATAAAAAAACTGTCCTGCTGTTTCAAATATGCCTCCTAATACATTAAATCTTTCATTTTTCAAAATATATTTTTCTTTTTTAATAAAGACTAAATATATAAAACATACTAAGGCCACAATAAAAAAAGTCAATTCAAAAGAGATTAAAGCCTCTTCTGGTGAAAGTATTCTACTCATATATACATCATCTAAAAAAGTTGCAAATGCATCTACTAATGCATAGGTTATAGGAAAGATCAAAGCTTTTGCACCTATACTTGCTTTTTCTTCTGTTAAGGCCTGTCCCTTTTTTTCTCTATTAGCATCTCTGCCTTCTAAAATAGCTAATAATAATAATCCAGCAGTAATAAGACTCACCGCTATAAATTGTGTCTTAGTCATAGTTTTTCCTAAAAACTTATAGGATAAAAGTCCGGCCATTGCACCAGATGTACTGGCCACTGGAGATCCTACTGATATTTGTAGATATCTATATCCATAGAAATCCACTGCCATGGAAAAGATATATAAAAATGATACGGGAAAATATATTAAATTTGTTCTTATACTATAATTCCAATCTAATTTTATTAACTCTACTATTGCTTGCATTCCCATAATAAACCCTATCATAATTATTATTCTTAAATGACTATAAGTATCTTCAGGATCAACACCCCTTTTAAAACTAACATCTGATAGTCCCCAGAAAAGTGTTGCTAATAAAGCCAAACCTAACCAAGTTAACTGCATAATTCTCACCCTTTCTTATTTTATATTCACAATTTCTAATTATATCATAATATAAAATAAATAAATCTCTTTTTTCTGGGTTTGAATTATAATAAATTGGTCTTGATTATTTTACATTTTCCTTTAACCAATCTACAATATCCCTTGACTCATACATTCCTTTTTCACCGTCTATTAATAGCATTGGTACTTGCATCTTCCCACCTTTTTCCATAATAGTCATTTGACCTTTCCTATCAAAAGTCACATCTACTATTTCCACATCTAAATTATTTTCATCCAGATAATCAGTAACAATATGACAATACATACAACTCTTAGTAACATATAATTTTAAGTCCATTTAATATACCCCCTTATAGTTATTGTCTTAATTATACAACAAATTAACAAAAGTTCAAATTAAGCTTTTTAAAAACTTAATTTCATACTTGTTTATTAAAATATTTCCAGGGTAACTATAAAATATACAAATTTAGGAGGATGATTATGAATAATATTGATTTTTTAATAACATTAACAAAACATGAAAATGATGCAAACAATGTTACAATTGCTTTTGCCATGGGAGTTCAAGCTTTAGATAAAGGACAAGATACTGAGATACTTCTTTTATCAGATGGTGTTCATCTAGCTTCAAAAGGGTATGCTGAAACCATAGATATAGGGGCACCTTTTCCACCAGTTGGAGATCTTGTGCCACAATTTTTAGAAAAAGGTGGAAGAATAAAAGTTTGTTCAGCATGTATGCAACATAATGGTGTTTTAGAAGAAAACTTATTAGACGGTGTGGAAATTGTTCAAGCTGACTATGTAGTAGATGCTATAATAGCAGCTAAGAAAAGTTTACAACTCAACTAATATAAAAAATCGTTGTAGAATTATTAGCTAATAAATAAAAAAATGTTTACTCTTTTGAGTAAACATTTTTTATTCATTTAAAGCTCTATCTATATTTCTTATAAAATCCTGTATATTAGTAACCATGGAAACTGCTGTTAATGTTCCTCTATCTGAAAGTTTATTTACAGCAAACTCTTGTATATCCACCGTATACATATAAACAGGTCTAATCTTCCCATTAATCTCATTATATGATGGAGTCATATTTCCAGTTGCAACTGTATATAAAATAGCTCCCATCATTATTACTGTAGATGTCTTTCTAGCATGCTTTCTCATTTCATCTTGAGCATCATAAACATTATTGATAGTCTCTGGAAGACCAAATCTATCTCTAATTGTAGCCGCTATAACAAAGTCCACGTCATTCTCTATACAAGCCTTTATAAATCCATCCTTAACTTTACCAGACTCCACCAATGCTCTTATAGAACCATATTCTCTAACTAAATTTATAGTATCAAATAGATTTTCATTTGTGTTTTGTTCTCGTTTAAATCTCTTTTGACCCCAAGAGGTTTCAAATACTCCTCTTTCTAAATCAAAAGCTGCTGTTTCTGTTCCACAAAAAATAGAATCCACATATCCAGATTGGATTAAATTTGCTAAACCTTTTCTAGCATCTCTATCAAAAGATATGGCAGATCCTACCACCAAAGTGACATATCCATTATTTCTCTTCTCATATTCTAATAATTTATAGAGATTATCATAGTCTACTGAGTATGCCGTCTCTCTTGAACGTCCAGATCTAAAGGCAAAACTTTCTAAATCCTCTTCTTTTGATAAAAAACCTTTTGTCCAAACATAAATTCCTTCCGAACCATCTTCTGTCCTACCTACTACCACCCTATCTCCCTTTTTTAAATTTCTAAATTCTAAAAAGTCTAAAGTATGATCATCTCTTAGAACACAGACCGTATCCATTCTACTCTTGGTCCCCAATATCCACTTTCCATTTACTTTGAAATATTCTGGATATATTGATAGTGCGTGATAACCCTTTGGGCTCACTCCATCTTTTAAAACTTCTTGTGTTTTACAGTCTGGTGCATTTTTTAAATATTTCTCTTCAAAATTAGGATGATTATATTCAGGTATAATAAAACTCATATTATTTTACCTCCTTTTCATCTTTAGATTTCAAAAGTGCTCTTTCACAATTAACTACAAAATCTTGAACATTTGTAACCACAGGTTTAAAGGCCATATATTCCCTTGCTGCTCCAATTTTATTTAGAATATTCTCAGTTATATCCACTGCATACATATAAACAGGTGTAATTCTTCCATCTTTTCTTACCCTATAACTAGAAGCTATATTAGCAGTGGAAACATTGTGCAATAAGGTTGCTAATCCAATTATCATAGTGGACTTGTTCAAATGTTTTTTAACATCAGTTAAAGCCTCTTCCGTATCACCAAAAACCTCTGGCAATGGTCCATCATCTCTAATAGATCCTGCCAATGTATATGGAATTTCATTTTCAACTAAAGTCTTTACAAGTCCGTCTTTAACTTTTCCAGATTGGATAAAACTTTCAATTGAACCTGCTCTTCTAATCTCATTTAATAAATCCAAATGATTGTAATGTCCCTGTGGCATATTTTCCTGAGTATAAATATTTTGCCCTAGAGATGTTCCCAAATATCCACCTTCCAAATCATGAGTAGCCATAGCATTCCCTGCTATAACACAATTGATATATCCATTCTCAGCAAGTCTATTAAGTGCAACTCTAGTATCATGATCAAATACAACACTAGGTCCTAATACCCAGACTATATATCCATTATTTTGTTTTTCATATTCTAAATGTTTAAATAGATTATCATAATCCGCAGAAAAAGATTTTTCCACTGACATTCCCGGTTTATAATATAAAGACTCTGGAAAACCTTCTCTATGTAGATATATTCCCTCAGTGCCATCTATAGTTCTTCCTATAACAACAGAATCTCCCACTTTTAAATCCCTTAATTCTGTAATCACAATCTCCCCATATCTAAGAACAGGTACACAATTTAGAGAATTATGTTCTGGAAACAACCATTCACCCTTATATTTGTAAAATGTAGGTAAATGAGTTGTCAAATAGAAATTTTCTGGTGCTACTCCATCTTTTTTTACTTTTTTAAATTTTATTTCCTTACAATTTTTAAACTCCTCGTTATCAAAATTAGGAAATTCAAATATTGGTATTTTAAATTCCAAAATATTACCTCCTTATAATTTTAATTTAAATATTCAAAAATACTAAAGCTATTAATATAAGTAATACGACCATTTTATCCTTCCTTGAAAGTTTTTCTCCAAATATAAAAAATCCTGCTAAATTAATAAGTAAAATAGCTCCTGCACTAAATGTTGGAAAAGCAATTGAAGCAGGAATAGTGTCTAATGACAATATCAAAAAATATGAGGAAAACAAATTAGGAACTCCAACTGCAATCCCAGTTAATATATCCTTTTTATTTAATCTGACTTTTTCTCTATATGTATAATAAGAACTTATTAAAAAAGCCATTAAAAATACAGATAATAGAAATATATCCTTATAGGCACTAATAGCATATTTTTGATATATCTTGTTGGAAAACTCTGCCATTCCTCCAAATAGAAATAATAGTATTATAGATTTATTAATATCAAACTTTTTAATTGAGTCCAAGGATAAGTTGACCATTACAATTGATATTAAAGATAATAGTATACCTACCCACTGTATTGGTGTAGGATATTCTTTCCATATAAAAATGGAAAATATCATAGGTATTAAAATTCCGATTTTAGAAAATGTTCCAGATAATCCTACCCCATTTTCCTTTACACTTTTTTGATAATATATAAAGGAATAGAAGAAAAAGAATCCAGCTATTACTCCTACAAATATTCCCCAAACACCACTATTATAAGGACCCAATATATATTCCTCTTGAGATAATAATATCTTCATTTCTTCCAAAAAAGCATAATTCCTATTAACATTTTTAAAGAGACCTTTTTCAACTATCATAAACAAACTTATAACAGCTGCAGTTAAATAATTAATACTAGTAACTAAATATTGATTTGTATCATATTTCTCAGAATATTTAAAAACCATTGCAATGGTTGAACTACAAAGTATTGCAAAAAGTAAATACAACATATATAACAACTCCTCTTCTTATAAAGTCATTATATTTTATATACTTATTTTTGTCCATTAATGGAAAATTTATATTCCTTTTTTCAGCCACTTAGCTGTTAGGCTATCACTTCTCAACATATGCTCAGGAGTTCCTTCAAATATAACTTCTCCTCCAGCTTCTCCACCTTCTGGCCCCATTTCAATTACCCAATCACTTGCCGCGATAAAATCTAAATTATGCTCAATAATTATAACTGAATTGCCATTATCTACTAGCTTTTGAAATACATTTAATAATGTCTCATTATCTTTCATATGAAGCCCTAAAGAGGGTTCATCTAAAAGATATATTTCACCTTTTCTTTTTAGATGGCTGGCTAATTTAAGACGTTGAACTTCTCCACCACTTAGAGTACTTGTAGTTTGCCCTAGTGTTAGATATCCAAGACCAACATCTTTAAGTGTCTCTATTTTAGATTTTATATTTTTATTAGCAAAATAATCCAGAGCTTCATTCACTGTTAATTTTAATATGTCGACTATATTTTTCCCTTTATAATAAAATGATCTGGCTAAATCTGAATATCTAGTCCCATTACAACTTTCACATTTCACAGTGACTGGATCTGCAAAAGCTACATCAGGCTGTGTAAAACCTTTCCCCTTACATATTTCACAAGCCCCTGTAGAATTAAAACTAAACAGACCAATTTCTCCTCCCGTCTCCCTAGCAAATATCCTTCTAATACTGTCCATAATCCCCATATATGTTACTAAGGTGGATCGTGAAGATATTCCTATACTATCTTGACTTACACTTATTGTTTTATAATACTTTTCTGCAAATGCTCCCAACATAAGTGAACTCTTCCCAGATCCTGATACTCCACAGATAGATACAAGTACATTTTTAGGAATTGATAAATTAATATTTTTCAAATTATTGTTTGTAGCATTCTCAATAGTGAAATATTCTTTTATTTTTCTTGGATTTTTATTTACTTTTAAACTATATTCTAAATCCGTTGCTGCATCTTTAGCATATTTTAGTTCTTCAGGTTTCCCTTGGTAAACAACTTTTCCACCCTCTCTACCTGCTTTAGGCCCCATTTCAATAATTTCATCTCCTGATAAAATTAAAGATAAGTCGTGTTCAATAATTATAACAGTATTATATTGATTTTTAATTTCTTTCAAAATATTAATAAGCATTTGAACTTCTTCTGGATGAAGCCCGGCAGATGGCTCATCAAATATATATGTCATATTATTTAAACTACTACCTAAATGTCTAGCAATCTTAACTCTTTGGGCTTCTCCCCCAGATAGACTTGACATTTTTCTTGATAGATTTAAATAGCCTAATCCCATATTCATAAGTTGTCTAAGAGGAACTATAGCCTGCTTAGCAATGGATTTCCCCAATGGATCTTTAACTCCTTCTAATTGTACAATTATTTTTTGGATTTCCAACTCCCCATAATCCATTATATTAAATCCATTTATTTTAGACTTTAAAATCTCAGGATTAAGTCCACTGCCTTTACAAACTGGACATATTCCATAATCAGAAACCTTCAGCACATCTTCTTGGGAAACTTGTTTTAAATTTGAAATGTCTCTATTAATATAAAGTCTGATAAATCTAGGTAAAAGTCCATCCCACTGAGCATTCTGAGGTCCATCCTTAGTGTGAAAAGGAGCATCAACTGTTCCTCCTCCTGGTGGACCATATAAAAATAGATTTTTTGTTGCTTCTTCATAATCTCTAATAGGCTTCTCAGGATCAAACAAACCACAGGTCATCATCCATCTTCCCTGCCAACCTGCAGGAGAAAGAGGTTTAAATTGTACTGCATAATCCTTTAATGATTTATCAAAATCAATTAATTTCTCTAAATTAGGTGTAACTACTTTTCCAAATCCATCACATTTTGGACACTGGCCAAATAGACTTTCCCTTGAGAAATCTGTAGCACTTCCAATCTGCGGATTTCCTATTCTAGAAAACAGAAGGCGGATAAGAGGGTCTATGTCCATATAGGTTCCCAGGGTAGATCTGGAACTAGGACTTATTGCTCTTTGTTCTACAACAATAACCGGACTTAAGTTTTGCATTAAATCTGCTTCAGGTCTTTCATATCTGGGCATTTGATTTCTAACATAAAGAGGATAATTAAGAGTCATCTGTCTTCTACTTTCTCTTGCTAGTGTTTCAAAGGCTACTGAACTTTTCCCTGAACCTGAAACACCTGTAAAAACTGTTATATTACCCTTTTTAATATCCAAATCAATGTCCTTTAAATTGTTTTCTCTAAGTCCTCTCAATATAATATTATCTTTAAACATTCTATATTCCTTTCATATTTTTCTCTCTAAAGCTCACAATAATAATGATATCATATATCTCTTTATACATAAAAAAGAGAGAATCTCTTCTCTCTTTTAATATTCTATTAATCATCAATTCTGTCTTTATAAAAAACTAATTAAATTATACCTATTTTCCTTTAGTTGTCCTATATGGCCAATACATTATACCTCCAAAATCATTCACATCTGTGTATCCCATTTTAACTAGTCTTCTAGCTGCTCTTTTACTTCTACTTCCAGTTTTACAATAGACGAGAATTTTTTCATCTTTGTTTGGTAATTTAGTCTCTGCTATTTTTTTGAGATCATAGTCTGGAATTAATATTGATCCATCTATTCTTATGCTTTCATACTCCTCTTGAGTTCTAACATCTAATATTATAGGACTTTCTCTATCCATAATTTCCTTAGCTTCTTCAGCTGAAATCTTATTTTCATTTTTTCTCTGCCTATAAATAAAAAATATAATTAAAATTACAACTACTATTCTATCCATAATAGTTCTCCTTTTCTATTTAGGAAAATACTCTTAATTGTACTGAAACTCCATTAGGATCGTATACATAAAAATAACGAGTTCCATCATCTGGCTCTTGAATAGGAGAAGGACTCAGCCCTTTATCAGTGGCAATTTTGTGCATTTGGTCTAATTTATCCGTTTCAAAGCAGATAAATAAACCCTGTCCTGAATATTTCTCTTTATCTGGTAAATGAATAAGTTCGATCTCTGTCTCACCTTCACCATTACTCAAAAAAACAACTTCTCCGTCTCCTGCTTTAAATCTTCTCACAACAGATATTTCTGTCATAGTTTCGTAAAATTCAATGGATTTTTCAATATCTTCCACATTAATTGCAATATGTTTAATATGCACTTTTATCTTCCTTTCTATTCTAAAATCTTATCGCTTATAACACCATCTATATTTATCAATATAATACTAATAGATACTAAGGCAATGGACAATATAACATTTGGTCCTAATAATCTTTCATCTAATAGTATATAAGACAAAAAAGTTCCAAATAGTGGTATGGTAAATCTATATATACTGACTCTACCTACTCCATTGTATTTTAATAATATGGTCCATATGGAAAAAGCCGATGCAGATGCAAAAGCTAAATATAATAATAACCAGATATTTTGATTTGTAAATTCAAGCCTTGCTCCTCCAAAATATCCTACTAAAATTAAAAATAAGGAACCTATAACTAATTGATACCCTGTAACCAAAAATGTATCAATAAATCCAGCAATTTTTTTAGTATATATTGCAGAAAAAGCTCCTGTTAAACCTGTTATCATAACAAATCCTTCTCCAGTTAAAGTAAATCCTCCACCTAATCTAGCTCCATTTAGATTTACAATAATAACTCCTGCAAATCCCATTATCAAACCTATTATTTTTTTATTATTCAGCTTATCCTCCTTATAGAAAAAATGAGCTAAGATAACAGGAAATAAAGTTCCTGTAGCAGTCATTATAGATCCTTTAGTTCCACTAGTATTGGATAAACCTATATAGAACAATGTATAGTGTATAGCAGTTTGTAAAAGTCCTAATAAAGATACTCTTCTTATTTCATTTCTATATATTTTTATACTTTTCCCAGATAATACTGAAATAATTAGTATCATCATTCCTGCTATAAAAAATCTAAATCCTGCAAATAATATTTTGTGGAAAGTTTCATCCCCACTTATCTCAAATAATTTATAGCCTATTTTTATTGTAGGAACAGCACTTCCCCACATTAAACAGCTAAATAGAGCTAAGATTGCTATTATATATGATTTACTAAACAAATCATCTCTTTTCTCCAATTTAGAACCTCTTTTCTTATCTTCTAATTTAAAAATATATTCTATTCTAAAGTCTTATTATCTCGAATTCCATCTATATTTATCAATATAATACTGATAGAAACTAAAGCAATAGCCAATATAACATTTGGTCCTAATAATCTTTCGTTCAACACTATATAGGAAAGAAATGTACCAAATATGGGAACACTAAATTTAAATATTGTCACTCTGCCTACACCATTATGCTTAAGTAATATAGTCCATATGGAAAAAGCTGATGCAGATGCAAAAGCTAAATATAATAATAACCAGATATTTTGATTTGTAAATTCAAGTGTTCCTCCTCCAAAATATCCTACTACAATTAAAAATAAGGAACCTATAATTAATTGATACCCTGTAACTAAAAATGTATCAATATTATTAGCAATTCTCTTCGTATAAATTGCTGAAAGTGCTCCTGTTAAAGCTGTAAGTAGTATAAAACCTTCTCCTGTAATAGAAAAGCCACCAACTACTCCAGCTCCATTTAAATTAACTAAAACCACTCCTGCAAAACCTATTATTAGTCCAATTATCTTTTTATTATTCAATTTATCCTCTCTATAAAAATAGTTAGATATAATAACTGCAAAAAATGTTTCAGTTGCAGAAATTATAGAGCCCTTGGTTCCAGAAGTATTTGAAACTCCTATATAAAAAAATGTATAGTTTATAGCTGTTTGTAGTATTCCTAATAATATAAGTCCTGGAATATCCTCTTTTTTTACTTTTATGTTTTTACCTGCCAATAGACTAACTATTAAAATCATAGACCCTGCTATAAAAAACCTAGTTCCTGCAAATAATATTTTATGAAAAGTATCTCCCCCACCTATATTAAAAAGCTCATAACCCACTTTAATTGCTGGAAAAGCACTTCCCCACATTAAACAACTAAACAAAGCTAATATTGCCACTATATATGGCCTGGTAAATATACTGTCTTTTTTCTCCAATTCCCAACCTCTTTTCTTTCTAAAAACATCTAAAAACTGGACAATCCAGTTTTCTCCTGAATATAATACATTATCTTTTTAAATAGAGATCCATCCTCATAGGCTTGAAAATCCAAAGTATATTCTCCATCCTGATTATTCCATATTCGATTAAAATATTTCTCTAAAGCAACTGACTGAAGGTCATCTTCTGAAAGAACAACTCTTAAATTAGTCTCTAAATTGTAATCCTGAACATTTCTCCTAGTAAGATTTGCCGATCCACCAATTAAAATTGTCTCATCTTCTCTTATAAACAAAGACATTTTAGTATGAAACTGTTCACCCTGTGTATTGTACCAACGGATTTGAATCATTCCATCTGAATCATTGATCAATTTATACCCAACTGGTCTATTAGGAATACCATTTTTTTCTATTCCAAAAGCATCCTTATTAGCATCTAGTATTATTTTTATCTCTACACCTCTATGGCTAGCAGATATAAGCTCCTTCACTATATCAAAATCTGCTAAATAAAACATGGCCATATTAATTTTATGCCCTTCTCCAGTGTTCTGAATCTCTTTTATCAAAGAATCCTTAATCTCTCCTTCAGTTATAATTCCTACTTTTACTTTATTTTCAACTTTAGACTTAGATTCTAAAGCAAGCTCTTCTCCTCCTGAAAATCTTATCACTGCATTTTCAGACTCTAAAAGATCATTAATAACCTCTCCCTTAACAGATAGAGCTATATTTGAATGATTGCTACTGGCATCATGCAGGTTAAAGGATGTTACCAAGGCTTCTTTTTCCGTAATAACAACTTTTCTATGATTGGCCTTCATATTCAATATTTTTAAATAGGAAGCTAGTGTTACCTTAGGAGAATCTGGACTAAAAGGATTTGGCAACCAACCTTTTCCACTTGTTTCTATTCTTCTAAAAAATGTTCTCCAAATACCTGAATAGGCTGGATTTGGGTCTCTTATCTTCTCTAAATCTGTTATAACAATTTGAATATCCTCATCTCTCATTCTTTCCAAATACTCAGAAGTATAGGATCCATAAAAAGTATTGATCTCATCTGTGATAAAAGTGATTTCCATTTTTGGATTAGCTCTCTTTTTCTCTAATATAGCTTCTGTTAATCTATTTGAAATATCTTCGAAATTATTTTTTCTATCATAATCATCATTAAACAGAAACATATCTATAAGTATAAAATCCTCAGCCTCTTCCACCATGGATACTATTTTAGGAAAAATATTCTTTTCATGAATAGCTGAACCATCTCTTTCATAGGTTAAGTCATATATAAATTCAAATTCTGAATCTCTCATTTCACCTTTTTTTGAAACTCCTCTAGGATTTTGAGTTTTAATTCCATTATAAGTAATAACAGCAAGTAAAATAATAACTGTCATTGAAAGTGTTGTTTTCATTTTTCTATCCTCTTTTGACCCCATATTTTCTCCCCCTGTTAACTGTTAAGATAGTCCACTGTTGCTTGAACCATAATTGCTACACCTTTCCATATTTCTGATTCATCTAAATCGAATTTTGGATTGTGATGAGGATAAACCACTCCATCAATTTTTCCTAAATTAGAAAGATAGAAAAAAGTTCCTGGAACCTCTCTTAAAAAGAAGGACATATCCTCTGCACCCATGGAAGGTTTCTCCAATATTTGAATATTATCTCTTCCAATAATCTTCTCAGCTGATTGGATAAATTCTTCAGTAACTTCCCTCGTATTTACTAAGGATGGATATCTTTTGATATATTCGTACTCATAAGCAGCCCCTCTTGCCAAGCTAATCCCCTGAACTACTTCTCCAATTCTCTTTTCAACTCTTTTTCTAGTCTCTTCATTTGTGGTTCTAACAGTTCCCTCTAATTCTGCAAAATTAGGTATAATATTATGAGTTGTTCCACCATCTATTCTAGTCACAGAAATTACTGTTGGTTCCACCGGATCTATTTCCCTACTAACTATTCCCTGAATAGACATGGCTATCTCTGCTGCGGTTAAAATAGGATCAATAGAATTATGCGGATATGCAGCATGGGAACCCTTTCCCTTTATTTTTATTTTAATAGAATCTACAGCTGCCATCATGGTTCCATAATTCACCCCAATATTCCCTAAAGGAATACCACCATCCATGTCCCCCATATGCATTCCAAAAATCCTGTCCACCTTTGGATTTTCCAAAGCTCCCTCATCTATCATGGGTTTAGCTCCACCAGGAGATTCTTCTCCAGGTTGAAAAAGTAATTTTATATTTCCCTTAAAAGCATCTCTATTGTCATTCAACACTTTAGCAGCTCCTAAAAGAGCAGCCGTGTGTCCATCATGTCCACAAGCATGCATACATCCATTCTCCGACGCAAAGTGAAGCCCTGTCTCTTCTTCTATCTCCAGCGCATCCATATCCCCTCTTAATGCAACTGTCTTGCCTTCTTCACTACCTTTAATTATACCAACTACTGCATTTCCATCTATTAGGGTATAGTATTCTATTCCCATAAAATCCAATTGTTCTTTAACAAATCTAACAGTCTTAGGTAATGTCAGTCCCATTTCTGGAATCCTGTGAAGTTCTCTTCTAAAATCTATAATTTCTCTTTCTATCTTTTTAACACTTTTAACAATATCCATTGTAAGTATCCACCTTTCTTTTAGAAAAATTATATCATATATCTCTCCTATTTTCCCTTATATTAAAAAAAATAGGAACAGTAGATATCTACTGTTCCTAAAAGTTCTATTCTTTTATATCTCTTAAATTCTTTAAATACTCTCTTTCCTTCATATTCTTCTCTTCAACTGCAATTTCCTTTTTAATTGTATGTGCAAATACAACAGTTAAAAGAATTGAAAGCATATCTGCCACTGGTTGTGCAGTCATAATACCTGCTAAACCTGCTGGCATTTCATATGGGAAAAGATTAATCACAAATGATAATTGTGCACTGAATTTTTCAAACATTCCTGGAAATATAATCAGCAGTGGAATAAAAAATACTCCTTGTCTTACAATAGCAAGAACTGCTGCCTGTTTTCCCTTTCCAAAACTTTGAAATAATCCTGTATTTATCATCATATATCCAATCAATGGAAGAAAAATATTATAGGCCAGTAAATTGTTTACTCCATATTCAATTACCTTTTGATCCTTTGTAAATATCATCATCAGTTTCTCTGGGAAAAGTAAGAAACCAATCATGGATATAAGTCCAAAAGACATTAACCATTTTGTGGATATACTAAGACCTTCCCTAACTCTTTCGTAATTTCTAGCTCCATAGTTAAAGCCTGCAAAAGGTTGAAAACCTTGATTATAACCCATCATTACAAATAATGGTAACATGGTTATCTTAAGTGTAATTCCAATTGCTGCCAGTGCATCTTCTCCATAGGCTGAAGCTGCTACATTTTGAATACTAAATGCCATTGAAGATAAAAACTGCATAAAGAACACTGGAAGCCCAATTTTGAAAATCTCTATATATATATCACTTTTTCTACTAATATTTGATCTACTCATATTTAAATAGGAATTTTTCCCTACAAAATATCTTAAAAGATAAATTGAAGAAACTGCTTGACCTAAAACTGTAGCTATTGCAGCACCCTGAAGTCCTAAACCAAATGTAAACATGAATATTGGGTCAAAAATTATATTTAAAACTGCACCAATTATAAGTGCATTCATACTATATTTTGCATTTCCCTCTGCTCTTACAATATTATTCAAAGTCATATTGATAATTGTAAAAATACTACCACCAATTATCCAAGTTGAATAACTCTTACCTGGTTTTAATACAGATTCTGTTGCACCCATCATCTTTAAAATAGGTTCTATAAAAATCAAAACTAATATAGTAACCAGTACAGCTGAAATTATTGATAAGAAAAGTGCTGTAGATGCTGTCTTATCAGCCTGTTCCTTTTTCTCTGCACCTAAACTTCTAGAAATATAAGAAGCTGAACCTACTCCAATCATTTGTCCAATTGCTGTAATTATCATAAACAATGGAAATGCTACGGACACAGCACCCATTGCAGCTGTATCATTCAACATACCTACAAATAGTGTATCTACAAAATTATAAATAGCATTTATTATTGTAGCTATTATAGTTGGAATTGCCAAGGTTAACAAGGCTTTTTTAATCGGCCCTTCCGCCATTAATTTTGCTCTTTCACTACCAGAACTGCTCATTTAATCATCTCCTAAATCCTCTTTAAAACTTTTCTACGCTAACCTTATATAGTATAATGCTTATTCCAATTTTTCTCAAGTCTTTTTAAAAACAAATTTTTCCCATATGATATAAAAAATTCCTCTCTCAAGAGATTTTAAATTATTAAACTAAATTAGCAAATTGCATTAAGACATAATATATTAGGGGAATAAATATAGCTGGTATAATATTAGCCACTCTAATAGTTTTAAATTCCAAAAGATTTATTCCTATTGCCAGAATTAATACTCCACCAACTGCAGACATTTCATTCACTATTTCAGGAGTTAAAAATCTTCCAATACCAGTTGCAGCCATGGTAATAATACCTTGATAGACAAAAATTGTGATCCCAGAAAAGGCAACACCAATTCCCAAATTAGAAGCTAATAGAAGACACAATACTCCATCTAATAGAGATTTAACAAACATAGTTGTGTGATCCCCATAAATTCCCGATTCAATACTACCTACAATAGACATGGCTCCAGCACAAGTTACAAGAGAGGCAGTTACAAATGCACTGGAAAATTGATTGTCACCTTTTCCAAATTTATCTTGAAGATTATTTCCAAGTCGATCCAATTTATTTTGAATATTAACAGTTTCTCCAATAATAATTCCAATTACAATACTCACAACCAAAAGCAATACATTTTCAGATTTAACACCAGAAGCAATTCCAAGAATCATAAGAGATAGACCCATTCCATCCATCAGAGTGTCTCTGGCATTCTTTTTAATTCTTTGACCAATTACCAATCCAAACAATGCTCCAATAATTACTGCCAGACTATTCACTACAGTTCCAATCACATAATCACTCTTTTCATTTTATTTTTTAAGCAAAAATGGTTAAATTAACCACAAAATAATAAATTATAGGAATAATAATTCCTGGAAGCATATTACCAATTCTTATCTTCTTTAATTCTAATAAATTTACTCCTATGGCTAAAATCAATGTTCCACCTACTGCAGACATTTCAATTATAACTTCTGGAGTTAAAAGGCTTACAGCACTATTAGCTAAAATTGTAATAATACCTTGATATATAAATACTGGAATTGCAGCAAATAAAACCCCTACTCCTAATGTAGATGATAGAAGTAGAGATGTAATCCCATCTAATATAGATTTTACATATAGTGTCGTATAGTCCCCATGAATACCTGCTTCAATACTTCCTACTACTGCCATAGCTCCAATACAAAATATTAAAGAAGCTGTTACAAATGACTTGGAGAATTGACTATCACTCTTTCCAAGTCTCTTTTGAAGATCATTACCTAGTGCATCTAATCTATCTTCAATCTCAATAATCTCACCTACTATAGAACCAAGAACAATACTAACCACCAATAAAAGTACATTCTCCGACTTAATTCCAGATGTAATACCTATAATCATTACAGACAGACCAATTCCATCCATAAGAGTATTCCTAGAATCTTCTCTAATTCCCTTTCTAAGTATTAATCCAAACAATCCTCCTATTATAATTGCAATACTATTCACTACAGTTCCCAGCATTTAATCACTCTCTTCATTTTTATTTATATTAACCTTATATATTATAATTGCATTTTTGATTATTCACAAGTTTTAAACATAAATAAAAACAAACCTCTGAAAAGAGATTTGTTTTTTGATATAATAATTCAAGTAAATAATTTTCTGTATTATTAAAGTTCCGTATATTTTTTATTACTATTCTTACTTTTATATATTGGATATTTTTCTTTATTTTTTTTAAGTTTCTCTATAATAATTTGTTCTAAATCTAACTCTAAATCATCAGTTAACATTAGTAAATATATAAAACAGTCTGCGATTTCATCTTTCACTCCATTCTTTTAGGTAATCTATATGATTCACCTACATATATATCTTTACTATTGAATAATATATAAACCATTGGCAAATTCAAAGAATTATTTAATTCATTTAATTCATCTGGTCTCAATTTAAACTCTCTCATTTCCAACATTGTAATTCTCCTTTTAAAGAAGAAGTTTTTTAACAAATTTAATACTCTAGATCTGGCTTGATATTTTATGAAATCTTTCTAATATCTCATAACTAACGCCCTTCTTTTTATCTAAATAAGCTTCTAGAACAGAATCAAAATCAACTTGATATATAAATATATCCCCAATTTCATTTTCTACATTTTCAAACTCATGAATTCCAATTTTTCTTATAATTTTACCTTCTAGGTCGTTAGGTAATAAGAATATATTTTTTATATCTTCTAGTTTATACTTGTTTTTATCGTTAAACTCTTTGCTTAGAAAAAATCTATAAAGAATCTGCTTCGTAATATCACCACTTGCTGGCATATTTTTATTTATATGTGGTAAATAATTTTTTGCATCTATTATATATAGTTTTCCCTTATATTCTCTTATTAAGTCTGGTATTATACTTATTCCTGAAGGATTATAGCTTTCATCTTCAATTTCTAGATTATATCTTCCCTTTGGAAAGCAATTATTAAATTCATGATATTGATCATCTAAAATATTCTTTAACATATGCTCCCATAAATTGTTTAGATTTTCTAAATAGTGTAAGTTTAAATCCGTTTCCT
>JARIDA010000037.1 GCA_029257065.1 Tissierellaceae bacterium
CATAATTACTAGATAAGGTATCATATATTCTCCAGTAATTGCCTTTCTTGTCTTTTATAGAATCTGCCATATATATCACTCCTCTCTTTTCAGATCTAACTCTCCCTAAACCTATCTATTATTCTTATATTATAATACTCTCTAATATGATTTGTAATTTCACTCTCTGCTTTCCCTAAAACCATAAACCCTATAACCCTTATAGGCGACATTAGATTATCAATATATTTTATTGAACACTTTTAGTATACAAGGTATACAACGGTATACAAGGTTTACAAGGTATACAAGGTTTACAACGGTATACAAGGCTATATTTATTAAATACTTTAACCTCCATAGCGAATACATATTATGATATCTTTTTAGCTAATTATATCCTCTTATTTAAGGTTTTAATATTACTCATGGGCTTTTGTATGGTTGTTATCCAAAAGTCCCTTAGAAGTCATTTTAGGGCCTTATACTGTTCTATTTCCTACTTCATAAGATAGATTGTATTCTTTTAATCTATCTATTAATTCATCTTGTCTATATCTTCCAATATTTTCTATTACTTCATGCTTACCTTTATTTAACTCTTTTTTTAAAATAATTAATAGATCCTTATTCACACAATTCCTAACACCTTTTCTCTTATTGCCTTTATTTGTTAGCATATATTTTAATCCCATTGGTCCATGAGTATATAAATTTATCTTACATGGTTCTTTTAAGACCTTTATTGCGTCAATAAAACCTTGTATCATCATTCTATTTGCTGTTAATGATTCATTTATAACTTTGCTATACAAGCTCCTCTCTACTCCTTTATATTCTAATACGACTATGTATTGTCCTAGTTTATAATTATCTTTTATACTACAACTACCTCTTAAATATAAATTGATCTCTTTCATAAATAACCTCCTAAACTTCATTGGTTCTTAATTAGTATTTAAAAAGTTCTATAGTCTTCTACCCCTTTCTATTTTTCGATTTTTCTGTTTCATATCTTTAAGTTTTTCTTTTTCTCTATTTTTTAATATTTTGTTAGCTGCTAAATATATTTTATTCCTTTCTTCAGTTAAATCTTCTTTTAAAAGAATTAATTCAGCAGAATACTTAATACCATAATTCTTTTTTAATAAATACATATCCCTTTTTGCCATATCAAATTTTTTGAAACCTTGATAGTTTTCTCTTTTAAACTTTCTTTTATCTTTTGACCTTTTATATTCAGCTATAAGTGGAGCACTATCTTCATAATCTTGAAAAGCACTTTCCATTTTATTTAATTCGTGTAGCATATTATCTTTTTCTTCTAAGGTTTTTTCAATGTTTTTTAAAAACTCCTCTTCTGTTTTTTGAATTTCTTTTATTTCTTCTAAAGGTATTCCCTTATTAATTACTAGATCACTAATTTCTAAAAGATAATTAATATTTTTTCTTGAAGCCCACATTCTTAATCCTTTATTTTCTCTAAATTTCTTTTCTGTTGTATCTATTCTTTTGTTTTTTATAGTATAATTAAATTTATGGATTTTAAAATTTTTATTCTCAATACGATACTTTAAAGAATTTCTTGTATAGTTCATTCCTAAAGTTCTAGTTCTCATAAAACGATCTGATTTTTCATTTAAAAAAGCTAAATGTTTTCCTTCTTTTGATTTGTAACCTAGATCTTCCATTACTTTTATAAATTCTTCATAGCTGTCTACCTGATCTACTGCTTTATCAATTACATTTTCTATTTCTTCTTTAAAAGATTTCCCTTTCTTTCTCACTTCTATTTCTTTTTGAGATATATAAGGTTTATTAGTTTTAGTTTTATTATCATAAATAATTAAATTATATTCCTCAGATAATTTATCATTTTCTAATCTTAATCTATCAATAGTATTTTTTCTTGTAGTGTTAAACATTAAATAATTATCATTTCGCACCTCATTAAAGACAATATGATTATGAATATTATCTGTATCAATATGAGTTACAATTATATATTTATGATTTCCTTCTAAATAATTATCTGCTAACTTTTTTCCTATTTCATGTGCTTCTTCTTCTGTTATATTATCCCTATCATCAAAAGATTGTATTATCATTCTTGCTTTGTTATTAGTTTCTTTTGATAATCTAAATTTTCTTTCCTCATACATTTCATTAAAATCTTCTAGAAGAAAATTTACATCACAATCATAAGTAGATATTAAAGTTGGATCAGTTTTATTATCTTGCATTAAATAATTTATAGTATTATCTAACCTATTTACGCTTTGGATTTTAACAATAGACATTCAGATCATCATCCTCTCTTTTTTATTTCTTTTACTAATTTAGAGATTTCATGTGTTGAGTAACTGTTCAGATTATTTTTTACTTGGTTAAGATATAAAGTTTCTTTTTGTAATAACTCGTCTATCATTTGTTGATTTTTTATTATTAAATTTATATCTGTTTGAGTATAATATTGTGTTTGATTTATTCTCCTTAAGATTTGATTTATATTATTTCCTATTCTTCTAACTTCAAGAACTAATTCTCTATAGGTATCTGTATTAATTTTAACGACAACACTTCTCTCAAGACTATTTCTAATTAATGCTGTTATAGTCATTCCTTTTTCTTCTGCTTTCTTTTTATATTTTTGATATTCTTCCTCTGTAACTCTAGCTTCAATTCTTCTAGTTCTGTTGTTTTTTTTCATTTCATTCACTTCCTTTTTTCTTTTTTCTTCTAAATCGAGCGAAGCGACACTAATTAAAATAAGCAAAGCGATCAATTTTAATTTATAAGGTTATAGGATTATCCTATCAGGTCAAAATTTTAATTTTGGTGTTTTGTCGGACAAAACCGTAGCCTGCCT
>JARIDA010000068.1 GCA_029257065.1 Tissierellaceae bacterium
TCAAGTTGCCCACCACTATGAATTACTAATTTTTCTGGTGTGTTTAAAAAATCTAAACTTATCTTTTTTGAAGAATCCTCATTTTGATTGCAGGACACTAAAAATAGTATAGAAGAGACTAAAATTACAAATATTAGAGACTTTTTTATCTTCAAGAAATTATCTCCCTATTTTTCCAATTCTACTCTTTTATTTGTCACATATTTTAAATCTCTCTCACTAAATAAATCATCCAGCTTTTTATTGGTATATGCAAATTTTATAGTATGAATATCTTTTGATTTAGATGCTTCTTCTAATACCTCATCCCAAGATTTTTCTAGCTTTGTATTTTTAACCGTTATATCTAAGTCTTTTTGAGTTAAAATATGAGTTATGGCCGTTGTTGCATGTATGTCTAAAACATCTTCATAATTTGTAAAGTATTCTTTTAAGGTTACAACTGCTTGAAGTCCTGTTATGCAGTGAAGAGTTATTATATTATTACTATTATAATATGCTGGTATTAGTATTTGTAATATACCTTTTACCTTGTCTTCTTCATTCCCCTCTATTGTGAATCCTTGATCCATATAGTTTTTATTCCCATATAATTGCTTTAATTTTCCTCCAAGACTTGAATCAGAGTTTCTTATCTCTTTAAATTCTACACTTTCCATTAATTTAATCATTTCTGCCTTTACATCTTCTTTTGAAATCTTTCTTTTAAACTGATCTCCTTCTCTATAGCCAGTAATATAATATGCTAATGCTCTTTCTACCTCAGGCTTTAAGTTTTTATCCAGTTTATATCCTTCAATGGCATAGGATACTCTTATTATGGTATGGAAAATACCTGAAGATAATCCTAAAGGATATTTATTTAATACTAATCCTACTAACTCTTCTATATCTTCTTGATTTGACATGCCTCTAATTAAATCTAAGCAGGATTCATATAATTCTCGTTCCCCTAAACATGCTTCTAGAGAATTAACTTGTTTATATTTTTCCTTTACTTTATCTATACTAGTTTTCTTTAAATAATCTTCTGTAAAATTCTCAACTTTATTTATATCATCCGTTATTCCAAAAAGAGCAAATTGAGTCATGGGAAGATGATTTATGAATCTTCCTATATATGGGGCATGTTTTTCTGCATCTCTATTTATTAATTTTTCTATATTCATTTTAACATCTCCTTAAACATATTTTATGAGTTAAACTAAGAAATTTAAATCTCTTCTACAAATTGTATTTTTAGACCATTAGGATCTTGTACAAAAAAGAAACTGGTTGATGGGTTTGGTTGAAAAGGCCCACTGTGAACTTCTAAATTTTTGCCCTTTATAAATTTTATTTTTTCATCTAGAGAATCTACTTTAAACCCTAAAGAAATTTTTTCATCGTATTCCACATCACTATTTTCTTTATCGTGAATCAATTCAACCTGTGTTTCACCTTCTCCTAAAAATGCTATTTCCACCTCAGGACTAATTTCAATTTTTTGCTTTACTTTTAAACCTACTATATTTTCATAAAACTCTAATGATTCTTTCATATCTTTTACTTGTATCGTTGTCCAACAAAATGACATTATTATATTCCTCCTTTTGTTTTTATTTATTTTAAAATATCATAATACGAATAAATATGGTTAATCTAATGATATCATCGCCAGATAATTCAGTCAATTTGAAGCTGAATAAATATATCATAAATCTTTTTAATATAATAAAAGATGTTATCTTTAAATCTAATGTGGATTTAAGACTAACATCTTTTATCAATTTTATTTTTTATTTAATATATCTATCATTTCATCAAATTCATCGGTGATTCCTTTAACTGGTTTTGACCCTAGTTTACTAACTATAGTTATTGCTAGGATTGCAAAAACAAAAGCTGGTAGTAATTCATATATTTCAGAAAGTGCACCTGAAGTTACTAGTGGCCAAATAATTACTGTTAGTCCACCTGTTACCATTCCTGCAATAGCACTGTTTCTAGTCATATCTCTCCAATATACTGACATAATTACTATAGGCCCAAAAGTTGCCCCTAGACCTGCCCAAGCATAGGAAACTAAATCTAATACCTTGCTTTCTGGGTTTAAAGCCAATAAAAAAGCTATCACTGCTATAAAAAATACAGATATTCTACTAACTTTTACAAGTTGTTCATCTGTAGCTTCTTTATTAAAAAACACTTGATAAAAATCTCTTGTAAAGGATGATGATGTTACTAATAATTGAGAATCTGCTGTACTCATAACCGCTGCTAAGACAGCTGCTAAAAACAATCCTGCTACTGCTGGGTGAAGCATTACTTGAATCAATAACATAAATACATTTTCAATCTCAGTACCTTCAAGTGGTGTGTTTGCAAAATAAGCAATTCCAAAAGTACCAATCATTACTGATGTAAATAAACCTATAATAACCCAAACTGTTCCTATCACTGTTGCAGCCTTTGTATCTTCGTGACTTCTTATTGCCATGAAACGTGCAGTTACATGAGGTTGACCTGGATATCCTAATCCCCAAGACATTAAGGATACTGTAGCCCAAAAACCAAGTGAATTACCATCAGGATTAGCAAAAAATCTAAGTAAATTAGGATTTATCACTCTTACTGAATCTAAAGCATTATTCAATCCTCCTAAAGTTGATATTAATCCTATTGGAACTCCTATTAAAGCTAAAATCATTAAGGTTCCTTGAACAAGATCTGTCCAACTAACTGCTGCAAATCCACCTAACACAGTGTATCCCATTATAACCACAGCTCCTAATATTAAGGCTGGAACATAACTCATATTAAAAACTACTCCAAACAACTTAGCACTTGCAACAAATCCTGATGAAGTATAGACAAAGAAAAAGAATAGGATAAATAGTGCTGATATCATTCTCAATATTCCACTATCATCCTTAAATCTGTTTTCAAAGTAATCTGACATTGTAATACTATCTCCTGAAATCTCACTATAGATTCTAAATCTTTTAGATACAAATTGCCAATTCGCCCAAGTTCCAATAGCAAGTCCTATTCCCATCCATCCAGCTGAAAATCCACTTATATAAGCTGCTCCTGGTAATCCCATTAACAACCAGCCACTCATGTCTGAAGCTCCTGCACTTAGTGCTGCAACCCAAGGATTTAAATCCCTTCCGCCTAATAAGTAACCTTCAAGTCCTGAACCTTCATCTTTGTCCTTTCTATAAAAATAAACTCCTATTCCTATCATACTTGCTAAATAAACTATAAATACAATAATTGTTGATGCTTTTATAACTCCCATTATTAATCTCCTTTTTATAATATTATTTTATATATTAGGATTTTACTTAAACCCTTATGTTTTTTTACAACGAAATACATTCTATCATAAAAATCTTTAAATTTATATACTATGAGTATAATAAACACAAATCTCACATATGGTAATTTTTTAAAATTACCATATGTGAGATTTCTATTCGACTATATCTATTCAAAATATAACTTTACAACTAAACCCCATTTAGACTTTTCTATTGATTTTTGAATATCTTCTCCTCCACTAAAAAGTTTATCACCTGCTGTTAATCCCCAAATAGTGATTTCTTCATCCTCTGTCCCATTAATTTTATTTTGTATTTCCTGTGGCGAATGTCCATATTCCCCATTAAATCTATCTATAGGTCCTGAAGTTGAAGAATATCCTTCTTCTGTTCTAATAACCGTTGTCATTTCCATTGAATCAGATGTTGATCTGGAAGAGTTAATATCTTTTATTGAAATACTAATTTCTCCATCAAACTTATTTTCCTCTATAGGACTTGATAAAATTTCTCTTTCAATTTTTAAATTTCCTTCTTCCCATATTTCATACTTTAAACTCATATTGTCCTTATTTCCCATATACTCAACCTGAACACATCCTGAAATCATATTCATATGTGGTTCTAATCTTATAGTATCCCCTTGAAAAAGTTCACTTGGAGTTACTTTTACAGAGTTATTTACCTCTTCTCCGCTACAAGCTGAAAGAGCTATTACTGTGGACAATAAAAGAGTCAGTGGAAACAAAAATTTCTTTTTCATATTCATACCCCCTTACTCAAAACATTTAATTTTGTCAGTTATCTATACTTTTTATTATGATTTTTAGTTTTATAATAAATCAATGCTAATAAAGTTGTCGGAATCATTACAAAAAATGGAGCTATAAGATAATTATTAATATATATAATTTTATTTGCATATATGGCTGTTATATTAATAAAAGGCAAAAAGTAAATTGTATATATCATAGATAATATATCTATTTTAAAATTTATTCCTATAACACCTAAAGTAGCAATTATAATAGGTATTGTATATACTTGAATTACTTTTAAGGATAATGGTTTTCTTTTATCCTCCACAGATGAAAAACTAGAATAATTTAAATATATCCAAAAGGATATAAATAAAAAATCTATTATATAGATAACTATTTTATAAATTCCCATTGAATAAAGATATGATGATGATGCTATTATCCAATATATTAATGCAGCAAACCCTAACAAACCACCTATTTTAAATTCTTTATTTAGCAATTTAAAAACCTCCAGTCCTCTGTAAATTAATCATCTATTTTATGGCTTATTATCTTATTATTCTTATAAGTCATTAGTATCCGATTTCCCTCTTCATCATAAGATATTACAATAACTTCTTCACCTCTTAAACTACCAAAAACCTCATCCATAAAAATCTCTGGATCTTTAACACTTAACTCCTCTTCCATATATTTTGCAGCCACATTCTCCTGCTTAGATATATATTTATCATCTATATTAGTAAAGTTAAAATGTAAATAGGTAATTATTACAACAAAAAGAATTCCAATTCCGAAACTTATATTTTCTTTTTTATTTCTTTTTCTCTTATATGAGTGGGTTAATACTATATTTAACATTGCTATAGCTAAAATAATAAGATTTAAAGGAACAAGTGAATGTTCCTGCATCTCCAGTAATAATATTACTGCTAATGGAAGTCCTAGAAGATTAGATAGATGCTCAGGAGCCCCTCTATTACATCTAAAACTAATTAGGGTTATAATGATAATAACTCCCATTCCCAAAAATGTATACATAAATCCTACTCTTGTATCTGTTATAAAATAGGATATTAAAAACAATACAAATGTTATTATTATTCCTATCAATAGTCTTAAATTATTCCAACTTTTATCCATACTTATAAATATAACTCTTTCTGCCACTGCTAGAGCTACCAAAATTACAAATAATTTTAATATTAAAATATCCTCACATCCTTTTATAGATTAAGCTATCTTATAAGATTCTATTTCTTCTTATTTACCTTTATTTTAAATTTAAATTCAATATTTATTCTCTTTTCTAAATTTCTTTTTGCTAATCCAATAATTATTAAACTTGGAATCATTAATCCTAATACAAGCCCTTTATTTGATTTTTTGATTTTTTCATCCATTTAGACTCTTCCTTTCCATAAATATTTCATATCTTTTAAATTGTTTTAATAATTTAAAATTTTCCATATCCCATTAACTATCAAACTTTATATAATAAAATTTGTTAGAATCTAAATCTATTAATCCTAAACTATAATTTCCTATAATTGTTTCTGGGATTCCTTCTTTGGGCTCTTTAGATATTCTATCTTTAAAAATCCAATATCCATTTTTTATCTCTGATATGCCTCTTAAGGGGTCATGTAGGAACTCTTTTAATTCTAATGGTGTTGGAGCTTCATTCCAGTTCATATGTGATTTATCTATTATTTGATTTAATTCTTTTTCATTTAAATCAGCTTTAGCTATTAAAATCCCATCTCCAAAGAAACCACCATGAGTGTCTTTATATTCAAACTTTAATGATCTAGGAATATATATATCTAAGTCTCGAGAAATTTTTTGTCCTATTGAATTATAGCTAATAATATAAAATCCTATTAACAATAATATTAATATAATAATATATTTTTTATTCTTCATAATTTATCATCTCTTTCTAATCCAAAACTTTTTCTTTAACTATTGACATGTCTTTTATAAAAGGCTCCTCTACATTTCCTATATGTGACAACCAACTTTCTATATCTTCATTCCCATCAACTTTAAATGTTACCCCGTCTACTGTAGGAAATTGTGTCAATGTGTTTACTATTGCTTGAACTTCTAAGGCTTCTCCAGTTGAACCAAAGTTGTTTTTTTCAATACCTTTTGAAAAATCGACTATTATAATATTCTCTTCCATATAAATATTATTAATCAAAGTAGATTCATGAATTGGATTTGTAGCATTTTTAGTTTTTGGAGTTATATCTCTTAAAGTCTCCAATGTTAACCTAGCTATACCATCAACTTTCTCTATCTCATGTGTTTCTTCTACTAAATAAGCATCCTTTTCATCGAAATATATAAAATAGAATTTAACATCTTTAAATTCTGATTTTTCTTCTTGATCAGTTTTTGCCTCTTCTAAAATATTAACTTTCATACTTTTTGTCTGAGTAGGATAGGATTCTGCTAATTCTTGAATTTCTAAAGTTATCCTATATCCTGGTTTAATATCAGAGTAATTAAGTATTTCACCTAGCTTCTTAATCTCAGCTCCTTTGATATCAACCATAGATGCATTACCTAAAGGATTGTTTTCACCAATACCTTCAACCAACAAACTTTCATCTTCCATGTATGTCTCAGTCACTATAGCTTCTACTAAAATGGTTTCTACAGTTTTATCATTACAAGCAGTTATTAATAAGGCAAATATTATCATTAACAAAAATAACCTTCTCATCATAATAACCTCCTTTATCACTTATTTTATATATTTTACTGAGCATGTATATTAAATTTCTTACTTTATAATTACCCATTTAAAATTTATTTGTTTATTTTTTTAATACTTTAGACACATAAGGATTATTCTCTATATAAAATCTATATGGAAAATACTTAGCTTCTTCTGCATAATCTATACCAATACGACTTGTTTCAACAATATTAAATTCTTTATCTTTACCAGTTTCAATATATAACCTGTCACCGCATAGATCTTCTTTGTTCAATCTCCTGTCTATATTCAAAGCCATTGTCAATTTTCCAGGACCATTGCTTATATTGTTTATTTCATATTTAGTTAATTCCTCAATTTTTTTATCAAAACGATATTTTACCATTTGATCAATATTTTTAACTGGTTCTATTCCTCTTATTAGAACACCTTCTGGAACTCCTTCCTCTACAGTTATTGAATTCAAACAATTATACATTCCCCAAATCAAATATATATAAGCTGTTCCTGGTTTATCATACATGGTTTCTACCCTCTTAGTCTTTCTTCCACCATATGAGTGAGATGCCTTATCTTCTATTCCTAAATAAGCCTCTGTTTCAACAATTTTCCCCTTTAATATATAACCTTCTGTCTTATGGACTAAAACTTTACCTAATAGGTCCTTTGCAACAGTTATTGTATCTCTACTATAAAACTCTCTATTTAACTTAGTCATATTAAAACATCCACTCCAATATATTTCAAACTATATTCCAGGTTGTATAAATATAATACTTTCATCATCATTATATAACTCATATTCTATATCTTCCCAAAACCATTCACTTTCAAATAATTCATCCGTTTCATTTTCATCTAAATCTAATTCTATCTTCTCTTCAATATTTATTTTATTCCGTCTCCCATGAGTGGAGTGATATCCATCAAATTCGTAGAAATTTTTATCCATATGTTTCTTTATACTTTCAGGATAATAAATTCTTATTTTAAATATATTATCCTTTTTACTATAATTCTTTAATTCTAGATTTACTTTTATTATTGTTTCAATATCTGAGCCACTTAAGCTAATATTTGAATCTTCAATATCAATAGCTTTTAATCCATCATCTCTTACCAGATGATAGGCAGTTCTTGTTATATCAAGTGTCCATCGCATTAGAGGGATAATCAAAACTATTACAACTATAAATATGAATATATTATTCTGCCCACTAAATCTTTCAAGCTTAAACAAACCAGTAGTTCCAAGGATAATTAATATTATTGGAACAATTCCTGAAAGATAGAGAACTCCATTAGACGTTTGAATTGGTGGTATTATATTTTGAATTATGGAATAAGGATTTTGAGGCAATCTATATGTCAATATTAGAGCTAGAAATATATATCCTAAATATTTCATTAAATTTACATCACCTTTATGCATCTTATATTAACCTCCTTTAAATCTTTTTAATAAAAAAGTACTTTCCTGATATTACTTTTTTATAAATTATTATCTATTTGAACTGATTTTATTATATCATAATTAATAATTTAAAACTCCAATTTTTGAATATTCTTATTAATTCTCAATTGAATTAATGGGTATCATTGTAATAGTAGATATTTAAATGAATAGAAAGGAGATTTTATGGAATCTTATAAAATTTTATGGACAAATGGAAATATTTTGGATATTGAAAATGATAAGAAATATGATTGGATTATGACTGATGGTGAAGTTGTTTGGAAAAAATCCTAATTAAAAAAGGTATTTACCAATTGACTGGTAAATACCTTTTTTAAAATTATATTATTTTTCTTTTCTTTTATTCCATTTGATTTTAGCCGTTTCTCCTGCTTCTTTTTCAGTTTCCAAAGCCACTTCAATTTCTTCTTCAACCTGTTCTTTATCTAAGCGTATTATTTCTCCACCTAATTTATCTACTACTATATCATTTACATGTCCTATTTTCTCTTCTTCTGCAATTAATATAGCTCCAGTTGCTCCCTCTGGAATAAGGTTAATAGTTTCTTCAAATATGGATAATGCACCTTTGATTTCTTTTGTATCCCCATATCCCCCTATTAGACTTCCTGTAAACCATCCTAATAATATTCCTAAAGGCCCAGCTAGTATTCCTACTAACATACCAATTAAACTACCTTTAGCAGTTTTATCTCTACCTGTAAAATCAATGAAGTCTACTGGCTCTAGTACATGGTTGGGCACGTGTTTTAATACTGCCATTTGCTCACCTTTGATTTTACCATTATTGTGAATGGATTTTATTTCTGAAAATGCTTGGAATGCCTTGCTCTCAGAGTCAAAACTCATTATCATGACCTTGTTGTTCATTAAATACCTCTCCTCAATTTCAAATTCAATTTAATAATTTTAACTATCATTATAAACTTACCCTAAAGAAGAGCTTCTATTCATTATATAACTATCTAATTCTCTCAACTTTATATCCTTCGCTGGTTAAATTATCTATTATTGTACCATCTACTACAAAATGAGCTGCTCCAACAACTATGAAATATGTTTTCTCCTCATCTCCCTGAAGTAGTTTAGATATTTTTCTAGCCATTTGCTTATCTCTTTCTCCAATAAGTTGACCTCCTAAAACATCTTCTCCTTCTGATTCTATAAACATTCTTGCTAATTTTTCAGCATCTCCAACTTTAATAGCTTGGAACATTTCTTGGATTATTTCTGCTTGGTCCTGAATTATTTTTTCCATTTCTTCTTCAAATTCTTTTTGAAGTAATTCATCTTCTTCATCATATTCTTCATATTCCATATCTTCTATTTCTGAAATATTTCCCTCATCATCAAAAATTTCCAATATTTCCTTTAACATTTCAATTTCCTCTTCTTGTGATGGTTCTTCCATTTCTCCAGGAAATCCTCCACCAAAAATTAAATCCATTTGGCTTTCAAGTGAT
>JARIDA010000012.1 GCA_029257065.1 Tissierellaceae bacterium
TATGTATTCACAACCATCTTCAAAAGTTGTTGTAAATTTCAACTCATAGACATCTGGATGACCAAGTGTCTCCTCAGATGCATAAGCGGTACTATCTATAATAATAGCTGTTTTCATTATATCCTCCTTTCGATATTTACTTTTTCTAATCTATAACTTCTAATACTTCATCTATTTCTCTTCTAGCTTTTTCCCTGTGATCACTATTTGTATATCCAAAGACTATCATCGAAGCTATCCCATATCTCTTTATTATTTAAAAGTATATCTAATATATATTCCCTGGTATCCTTCATTATATCCACTCCTTCTATTTGATCTATCATTACTTTCTTGACATTAGCCATTTATATTATTGAATTTTTAATTAAATCAAGTAGTCCTTTCTTATAAAAGAGCCTTACTCATATAGCATTATACCCTAAAACTTTAATCTACACTATTCATCTAAATATAAAAAACACCATCACTATTGCAATAATAATAATTACTATATATGATGTTAGATTCATAAATTATCTTCCCCCTCTTTGTAGATGTTTTTTATTATAAACTAGCTTAAGTCATTATATACCCTTATTTTTGATTGTCATAACTAAGCCTTGCTAAGTTCTATTTCGCAAGAACTCCACATAATCTTTAATTTGTTTAATTTCATCACTTTCCAAATCTGAAATATCAATAAAAGCTTCTTGTTCTTGTATTGAATCATCTTCTTTAAAGTTTTTTGAATCTAAAAAATATGTTGCTATAGTACCTGTTAACATACCAGTGAAAGCTATTCCAACCAACATTAGAATTGCAGCTATTAATCTAGTAGCTAAAGTTTCTGGGCTGATACCATCATAGCCAACAGTTGTTGTTGTAGCAAAACTCCACCATAAACACTCTGAAAATGCTACACCCTGAGCTTTGAATTCAATAAAATAAACTCCTATTGTACCTAGTATAAGAGTTGTTATTGTTATATATATGGAATAAATAAATCCATTAGTATGAATAAAAATATTTAATTTTCTTTTTAAGCGTTTTACTAGTGCAAATCCCCTTATTAATCTTGTCATTCTTGTTAGGCGAAAAACTTTTTTAACTCTAAAAAATCTCAAAAATTTAAACGTTTTAAATATCCTAAACATAGAGTTAAAAGGAATTATAGCTATTAAGTCAAATATATTGTTTTTAAAAAATGTTATTTTTTCCTTGGCAAAAAACAACCTAGTAAAATAGTCAATACTAAATATAGCTAAAATTGTAAGGTCTACCCAGTATAAAAAAGAACCTTGTGATAACGATATTACTGAGCTTAAATCTAATATTGTTATCGTCACAGCTATTAGTGCCAAAAGTATTATTAATATTTCATAAATAACTGAATATTTTCCTTTATTATTTTCCATTTTTTCATCTCCCTTCTTCTATTAATAAATCTCTATAATAAAATTGATAAGCTATTAGCCTTATTACAATACACCCTACTAGATTGTCTTAGAGCAATTATATCCTATACTATGTCAAGCTCAAAATTTAAAAACAAAAAGGACAGAGTCAAAAAGCAACTCTATCCTTTAAATATGAATCTATTCAGCTATTTTGATGAGTTTTACTTAATTTATATATCTTACTTTATCCTTGTGTCAATAATTCTTTTCTTATTAATATTCTATAAATCAAGTCTTCAATAAGTGAAAAGAAACTACTTGCTATAAAATATAAGCTTATTGCTACTGGACTTCTAAGTGTAAGCATAATTGATATCACAATAACACTTATTATATTTTCTTTCATAGGTTTATTTTTATTGTATCCTCTTAAATATCCAATATAATTTAATATACTAGGAGATAATGCTAAAAGTGTATAAATCAGGGGTATTATATAGCTTGTATCGTAAGACTGCAGGCTTTTAACCCATGGTATTAGTATAGAGGATGTATTTTGTATATTAATACTTCTAACAACTTTTAGTAAGGACATTATTATTGGTAATTGAACCAAAGTCATAAAGACTCCCATCATATTTGAGGTCTTTTCAGAATAATATTCTTCTAGTTTTTCATTCATTTTTTTCTCGTTTTTCTTATACTTGATTTTTATATTATTAATTTCTTCAGTAAATTTCTGTTGATTTTCCATTGATATTTTCTGCTTTATAGATAAAGGTAATAATAATAATTTAACCCCTAAAGTCAGTCCAATGATCGCAATTCCCCAATCATTTGTTATTTTAAATAACAATTCTAAACTATTCATTAATATATTAAACATAATAAAATCAATCCTTTCAATATTTTTAGTTTATGATTTTAGTTATATTTAATGATTATGATGGGAAATAAAATCTCCACATTTGATATTTGGCATAGGTAAAGTAATCACTTTCATTAAAGTGTATGTTGTAATCTAAATATTTATTTCGTTTAGATTTAGAATTTACTCTGTCATATGCATATTCATCCTTAAAGTATCTAAAAATAGTACATCCTAAAGAAACAAAGCATACAACAAACATTATTAAATTTATAAGATATACTAATTCAAACTCCATTATAAACATCCTCCTTTAAGAATAAATTATACATTTATTATATACCATAAAAAATGCATACACAAATAAGTTTCCTGACTTGAAACCGATGAATTGAATTAAGCTTGAGTTTCACACAATCCTCATTAAAATAAACTTACTATAATATTTTTCTTATTTATTTTAAAAAATGTAACATCTATTCTATTTATTATTTTCCAAGTCTATAGTAAATTCTTCTCCAACCAACTTGAAATCATTGGACATTCGTCCACTTTTCTCAGGAAACTCAACTGCATAAGGAGCCAATGTAATAGAATTTGCCTTATCAGATAAATCATTGTACATATTAGAATACTTAAGGATAAAGCTGTTCTTGTCTGATCTTGACATGTAAAATTCAACTTGATTTCCTAAATTATCATAACCTTCTAGTTTAATATCATATGATTTCTTTGAGTTATTATAATCTATTAATCCATATATTTTTTGATTTATTGGATTATATCTAAATTCTTCTAAACTATATTTTTGGTTATCTATATTAAAAGAACATTTTATCGGCACGGAATAAGTGTTAGCTGTTAATTCATTTCCACTTGCATTAAATTCAAAAAACCATTTACCCTTTACCTTATTAAAATATTCGTACTCTACATTTTCCCCTTCTTTGTATTCTATATCTTTTTCGTAAGCATAATAATTAAGATTCTTTAATACTATTTTTATATCTAAGTCGTCCTTTAGATTAATGTCTTTAATATCAACTGAATCATTAACAAAAAATATTTCTTCAGAATTATCTATTTTTCCTGTCCCACCAGTAGCACCATAATGCCTTATTTTTTTACCATCTATAAATATGTCGTAATCAAAATCGACCATATCTGCTGGGTTATTAGTGTTAATCAGAGTTGATAAAATGAGCTCATCCTTATCTATAATAACATCTGTCAGTTTTACTTCTACACCATTATTTTCTACTGTTTTATTTATTACGTTAGAATATTTTTCAATATCTCTCTCAATGTTAAGGGCATTTCCTATAGAATAAGTTAATTCTGAAAGCTTCGATTCCGCCATAGCATAAATATCTCTACCGAAACCTGTTTGATTTAATATTCCCACAGTCAATAATAAAGCTGCTGCTATAGATCCAACTTTTTTAAAATTGAACTTCTTTTTATTACTTTTCTTAAAATCATCTTTCAATTTTTTCTTTTCCATATCATTCAACTCCTCTTTTTCATAATCATCAATATCAAAATCCATATCATTTAAAAATCCATAAATATTTTTAGGTTTTTTCATTGTTATATCCTCCTTTTCTTTTAATATAGCTATGTTCACGTATTTTCTTTCTTCCTCTTGAAAGCCTGTTGTAAAGAACAGGCTTACTTAACCCGGTATTTACAGATATTTCATCCATATTCTTTTCTTCAAAGTATAATTGTTTAAATATCTTTTTATCTTCATTTGATAAACAATGAAGCATTTTTCTTATTTCTATATTTATTTCTTTTGTTAAAATTTCTTCCAAGGGTGTTTCTGTATCAAAAATTCTAACATCTTCAATATTTCTATTGTTTAAATCCTTTAAGTACTTTCTCGTATAATCAATAGACTTATATTTTGCTATTCCACCGATCCAGTTTTTAAAAGAGGACCTATTAGAGTCATAATTTTCTATATTTTCCCATATTGCAAGTAAGCAATCATTCATACATTCGTCATAATAATCCATTAGATAAAATAAATGCTTTTTTAATACAGTTTTAAGAATCCAAGCGTAATTATTTATTACATAGTCTAAAGCTTTTTCATTCCCATCAATCATTTCTTTTACGAAATTTTCTTCTGTTATTGCCAATTATTTCACCTCTTTTCTACTTTTATTCGAGTTTATTGTTATTTAATCTACCCCTTCACTATATACTTCGTAGCGAACTATGATAATCTATCAACAATTCTAAATAAAATATTATTTCTATAACAATGCTCTCCATTTTAAAAAGTACTGTTGATAATCTGTTTATCTATATATCTATTTAAAACACTGTGACAAATCCAAAAGTTCAAAACAAAAAAGACAAAGTATATTTTATACTTTGTCTTAGTCCTATCAGTCCATTCAGCTGTTTCAATTAATTTATTATATATTGGATTGTCATAAATTAAGATTATTCTTAGATATTAAGCACACTAACTGCACTATTTAGTTCTTCAGCAGTTTTAGCTAATTCTTCACTCGCATTATTTATTTCCATCATAACTGCATTTTGCTCCTCAACAGATACAGATGCCTCTTCAGTTCCTGCCGCATTTTGTTCTGCTACAGCAGCCAAGTTTTCTATTAAATTTCTTAATCTTTCTTCTTCTGATGCCATCTCTTCATTAGATTTATTCACTTCTGTAATTGCATTTTGTATTTCATCTAGGGATAATGTGATCCCATCAAATTTTGCATCTGTTCGTTGTACACCTTCACCTTGAGATTTAACTATTTCTTCTAGATGATTCATAGTTTCCACCGCTGCTAGAGTTTTTGAGTTTAAATCATTTACTATAATCTCAATTTCACTAGTAAAGCTACTTGAGTCTTCAGCTAGTTTTCTAATTTCCTCAGCAACTACTGCAAAACCTCTTCCAGACTCTCCAGCTCTTGTAGCTTCAATTGCTGTATTAAGTGCTAATAGATTTGTTTGCTCTTGAATCATTTCTGTTACTTGTGCTATATTTGAAGCACTTGTATTTGTATCTTTGATCACAGAAGAAATTTCTTGGCTTGATTTCATTACCTCTGCTGTTTTTTCTACTAAGTTGCTAATAAGTTCTACCCCTTCATCTTTAAGAATATTAGCCTCATTCGTAGAATCATTTATTTTTTTGATATTATCATTATTCATCTCAGTTAAACGACTTAACTCCATCATAGCATTTGAGCCATTTTCTACATCTTCCGATTGTGAAGTTGCTGAATGAGCTATTTCTTGAATAACAGTTGATAATTCATTAGAAGCTAATTCTGACTGTTGAGCCGTTGCAGTTAATTCTTCAGAATAAGCAGCTACAAATTCTGATCGCTCTGCTACATCTCCTAAAATATTTCGAATAGATTCTTTCATGGCCATATTGGCACGAGCAATTTCTCCAAATTCATCTTCCATGTTTTGCATTTCTTCAGGCACATCCATTGAAAAGTCTCCTTCTGCCATCGTTTCAGTGTCACATTGAAGAGAATTTATAGTATTAATAATTTCATTGGACAATCTATAAAGTACAAATACTATTAATGCAATAACAATTAAACCTCTTGTAACTACACTTATAATATTCTCTCTAATTGCATTATTTACATCATCCATGCTCAAGTCCATTCTTAAGGCTCCTATAATTTCTCCATCTACAACAACTGGGTAAACCATGTCAAGTACATCAACACCATCAATTTTTTGTTCAGTTGACACCACTTCCCCACTATTTATAGATTCAACAACTTCTCATGTATCACTCATATCTCTATCTATGTATTCCAAAGTATTATTAGCAGTGGTAATAAAATCACTGCCGATATAGCTAACATAGATTACTTTTTCATTAGAACCTAAATCCTCTATTATTACTTGGTGCTCAAATTGTTCAGATAAGTCTACAATATGACCTACATCTACGCCTAATTGAAACACTGTTTTATCATTGTTTTTAATAGCTCCATATTTATAGTGACTGTCTGATATTACATCTTCTCTAATTTCTTCTATGATTCTTTCGTCTTCACCATTCTGTAGGATTATAACTGAATGATCATCTTCCATTACATATCCAATATTTTCTCCTATATTTGAATATATTATTTTACCTGATGGATCAAAGTAATTTAATTCATCTACTTGCATTAATTCAGCTAGTTCAATGATATTTTCATTTGATAGTTCTTCATCTGTATCTTTTAATATCTCTAATGCACTTACAACTGTATACTCTGCTATACTTTCCATAGCTTCTATAGACTCACTATTATCATTTAATCTTGCTACTACATTTTCTAATAAAAACTCAGTTTCTTCCCTCATCTCTGCTCTCATACTTTTACCTGTCCCTAAAGATACACTTATCACCATGCTTATTACAGAAATAATTACTAAGAAAATAGGTATTATCATCAATTTGGACCGTATTGATTTTTTCCTCTTTCTCTTTTACTTTCTTTGTTTCTAACAAATTTGTTTCTCATTTTGTCTTCTCTCCTCTCCTAAGTAGAGCATTAAGCTGTTTTTCATTACTTAAAACAAACTTGCAGGCTCATAAGTTTAAATTTCCTGGCTGTTCTTAAACTTCCATATTCTTTACTTATTTTAGAGAGACTGACTTTTACCAATTTGGCTCCATCATCGAAATATTTTTAATTATATTGGTTTAAAGATAATTTTTTAACAATCTCATCTGATTATAGTATACTATTGAATCAGCTAGCTATCAATAAGATTATTCGATTCATCCCCACTCTTTTTCCAGGAGATTTAAAAGGTAGTTCTATTTTGACAAGAAAAAACACAGCCCATATCAATATGAACTGTGTTCCGTCTTTAAAAATATAACTTTAAAGTAGCTTTTTATTTTATTATTTTTCTATTTCTAATTCTCTTCTATCGAAGTCTGCAATGTTCTAAACAAGAAGAAAATACCTACTGTTAAAATAACATGTGATATCCCTGCTAGACCACTCAACATATGGTTCCAAAACTTTGGAATAGGAAGTGAAAAAAGTTGTTCTGCTCCCCTAAAACTCATAAAAAATAATGATCCCATAAGACCAACATTATAAATAATCATAAACCTTTTAAAGT
>JARIDA010000052.1 GCA_029257065.1 Tissierellaceae bacterium
TAAAAATAGTTATAGTTTTGCTAAAATGGCAGAATTTAAGTTAGAATCTGCTCCAATATTAAAAGACAGTACCACATATGTACCAGTTTCATTTATAGAAGAAGTTCTTAGGGTGGAGAATTTTGAAATAGTGGATGGGATGATAGAGATAGAACAAAAATAAAACATAAAATTAATAGATATATATTATAAAAGGTAGACCCTAAGGGTCTACCTTTTATGATATAATACATAGTAATTAATATTTATATAGTTTTAATTAGAGTGTTTGATATATTAAAAGAAACAAGGGTAACATGAATAGGTAACACTTATAGGAAAAAATAAATAGGAGGAAATTAAATTGAATAATAAGAAGAATTGGTATGTTAGAAGTGGAAATCAAAGTGGACTTAGAGCGTCTATATTTATCTCTGTAGTTCTAGTAATAGGTTATATATTTGAGTTTTTAAGAGGTGATGTAGGAGTAATTATTCCTGTATTATTTACAATGTTTTTAGGAGGAGTGTATATTGTAGCTAAAGTTTTATATGAGAGAGACAATTATTGTGGGAAAATAAAATATTTACTTACTTTAAGCTTGTTAATACCATATATTTATACGGTAGTAAATGCAGAAAAAACAGTTTACTTTAGTTTAATGATGCCAGCTATAATACTGGCAATGATTTTTTTAGATAAGAAATTATTGAATGTTACAGTATCTTTATCCGCAATAATAAATATATTATTTTTTGTAAAATTATATGGAATAGGAATACCCTCAGACATATTACAATACACTATAGGAATTAGTATACTTATATATGGACTTAGTATAATTGTTACCAGATCTGTTACAGATATGAGATTAGAAATAGATGAAATAGATAGAGAGGTTTATAAAAACACAGAAAACAATAGGAGCATTTCAAATGTAATTTTATATAATTCGGAAATCTTAAGAGACACATCAGAAGAATTAGACGTGAAAAATAAAATGATGAATCAAAACTTATCTGAAGTTAGCTATGCAGTGGAAGAGATAGCTCAAGGGTCAGTAGACCAGGCAGAGGATACTCAGAGAATATCCAATTTAGTCTATGAGTTGGAAGACATAGTAGGAGAAAATGAAAAAGAAACTATTAATGTAGAAGAAAAAATAAATGATGTAGAGGAACAAAAGGATATAGGAGTGACAGCTATAACTGGTTTAAGAGAATTAGCTGAAATTACACAATCGGTGATGAAGGAAATAGAATCGGTTGTGGAAATTACTAATAGAAATGCAGAAAGTATAACTCGAGAAGCAGCAGGTGTAAGGGAAATCGCCAATCAAACAAATCTATTATCATTAAATGCATCTATAGAAGCAGCTAGAGCAGGAGATGCAGGGGCTGGTTTTGCAGTGGTTGCAGGAGAGATCCAACAATTAGCGGAAGAGACAGCAAAAATGGTAGAAGGAATTGATAAAAACTCATCTGAATTACTGGAAAGTATTGGTAGATCCAATGAAAGTGTGGCAAGAGTTGTTGAAGCAGTATCTAAACAATATGGAGAAATAATAAAAATAGAAGACATTTTTGAACAGACTGGTGTTTCTACAAATGCTGCAAGTGAATCAGTAATAGGTCTAAAAGAATCAAGTAAAGAAATTGACTCTAAAACCAAAGAAATATATGATCTGGTTCAAAATCTAGTTGGAGTAACTGAAGAAACAGCAGCTTTAACTGAAGAATCCACAGCTACACTACAATCCCAATTAAGTGCTACAGATGATATTTTACAAATAGGAAATCAGATTTATGACTTGTCAGGAGAATTACAAGATAAGGCATTGGAAATAAAAATGTATGTTGATACCAGTGCATTAATAGATGAGGATAGAGACGAAGTGACGGATTCAAGATTAAAGGAGATGGCAAAAAACTTAGGTTTAACTACACTATATGTGACAGATGAATCTGGAGATATTATAAGATGTAATGAACCAGAAACAATAGGTTTTAATATATATGAAGTGGATCCAGTATTTAATTCATTAAAGGATAAAGGTGTAGATTTTGCAGTAACCCCTATAAAAGAAAGAGTAGAAGATGGTAAACTTTATAAATACCTAGCTATAAATCGCAATGGTGTTGTTTATGGAGTTGGAATGCAAGTTGAATAAATAAAACTAAAGGTATCTAGAATTTTCTAGATACCTTTTTAGACTATTAGGAGGAAAATATGAAATATAAAATAGAAGAGAAGAGAAATAAGATAATATTAAAGGATATAGAGCACTTTAATCCTAAGCATATATTTGAATGTGGACAGGCTTTCAGATGGGATAGAGAAGAAGATGGAAGTTATACTACAGTAGCCTATGGAAGGGTTTTAAATGTAAAAAAAGAAGGAAAAGATATTATACTATATGGAACAAATAGAAAGGATTTTGAAGATATTTGGTATGACTATTTTGATTTAGGAACGGATTACGGAAAGATAAAAGCAGAATTGATAGAGGATCCAGTTCTTAAACAGGCCATAGAACATGGTTATGGAATTAGAATATTAAATCAAGAGCCATTTGAAACTATAATTTCCTTTATTATTTCAGCCAATAATCAAATTGGAAGAATAAAAAAATCTGTTGAGATAATTGCAAGAGAATATGGAGAATTGATTGGAGAGCTAAATGGAAAAGAATATTATAGATTTCCTACATCTGAAGAATTATCAAAGGTGGATGTTAAAGAGCTTAGAGAAATAAGTAAAATTGGATTTAGAGATGAGAGAGTGGTTGAAAGTAGTAAAATGATATATGAAGGAGAAATCAATATAGAAGAAATATTCTCTATGGATAAAGTAGAGGGACAAGAGGAGTTAATGAAATTGCCTGGTGTAGGTCCTAAGGTTTCAGACTGTGCCTTATTATTTGCATTTAAAAAAGGAGATGCTTTTCCAGTTGATGTTTGGGTTAAGAGGATAATGGAACACTTTTATTTAAAAGAGGAGACTCCAGTTTCTAAAATTGGTAAAGCAGGAGACGATTATTTTGGGAAATTAGCAGGATATGCTCAGCAATATTTATTTTACTATGCAAGAGAACAGGATATAGGAAAGTAAAAACAAATAGAAATGTGTTGGAATAAAGCTTTCACATAGTTTAAAAGTCTGATAATTATAATAAAAAAGATAAATAAAAAAAACCTTGCAAAGAAAAATGTATATGCTATAATAGGCTTAATATATTTTCAGACAAGACTGAATATTGCGAAAATACATAATGAGGAGTGAGGTAAATGTTAAGAAATTTTAGTAAATGGAAGAAAACTTTAGCAATAATGCTGAGTTTGATGTTTATATTAACAGCTTGCGGTGGTGGAGATGTTAATGATGGAACAGGTTCAGTTGATG
>JARIDA010000088.1 GCA_029257065.1 Tissierellaceae bacterium
TCTATTGATTGGACTACCTGTTTATGCTGGAAGAGTTCCAAATATTCTTTTAAAATATCTGGATAAAATAAAAGGATATGGAAGTCTTGCCATACCAATAGTGCTATATGGTAATAGGGATTATGATGATGCATTGGTAGAATTAAATGATATTTTAATTAAAAATGGATTTAAAGTTATAGCAGGAGCTGCTTTTATTGGACAACATAGTTTCTCAAAGACTTTGGCCAAAGGAAGACCAGATTCTATGGATCTTTTAATTGCTAGAAATTTTGCAGGGTCCATATATAAAAAGATCATTAATGAAGATTTTAGTGAAGTTAATATTACGGGAAATAGACCTTATAGGAAATATTATAAGCCTAAAGATGAAGAAGGAAATTCCGTAGATATTAGAAGAGTTCAACCTAAGACAGATGAAGATTGTATAGATTGTAAGAAATGTGTACATGTTTGCCCAGTAGGTTCAATCGACTATGATGATGTAAGTAAGTTAAATGGAATATGTATAAAGTGCTGTGCATGTATAAAAATTTGTCCAACAGAGTCTAAATATTTTGATGATGAGGACTATTTAAGACATAAGCATGAATTAGAAGAGGAATTAAAAGATAGAAAAGAACCTGAACTATTTTTATAAAAAAGTTAAAGGAGAAAATAATGTTTAGAAAAATGAGGCGTATAGAAAAGCAATTAGAGAAAGCAACATCAGAAGAAATATTGATTAACAATGAATATGGAACATTATCTACTATAGGAGATAATGGATATCCTTATAATATACCTATTAATTATGTATATATAAATGATGCAATATATATACATAGTTATAAAGAAGGCCATAAATTAGATAATATTAAATATAATCCAAAAGTTTGTTTTTCTATAGTTGACTATAGTCAGGTGATACCAGGAAATTTTGAAACATACTATGAAAGTGCAGTTGTATTTGGTGATGCTGAACAAGTTTGTGGACATGAGAAAGAAAAAGTTTTAAAATCTTTTATATATAAGTATTCTAAAGATTATTTAGAAGAGGGTATTAAATACATTAATGCTCTTATAGATGAAACTGCAGTTATAAAAATTAATATTAAACATATAACCGGGAAAAAGGGAAGATAAAAAGTAGAGGATTAATCCTCTACTTTTTGTTTTTGGATTTTAGATATATAGAACATAAATAACATTAAAAGTATTGTTGTTAAAATATCAGTAATTCCCTGAGCATAGAAAACTCCTGCTTCTCCTAAGAAAAAATTCATTAGGATAATTGTAGGAATAAAAACTAATCCCTGTCTAGCAATGCTAAATACGAAACCAGATCTATTTAAACCTATGGATAGTAGGTAAACAACTGCTATTGCTTGAAAACCATAGGTAAAGAAGAAAATACTTCCAGCAAACATAGCTTGCATTGATTTCTCAATAACCATAGGGCTGTTAGAAAATGCATTTACGATATTAGATGAAAATCCAATTTGAACAAGTGAAAGTACAATTCCTCCAGAGATTCCCCAAATTAAAGATATTCTAGTAGCTTCACGAACTCTCTTCATATTATTGGCCCCATAATTATAGGATATAAAAGTTTGATATCCTCTTGAAAAACCAGTTATAACATAAGTTGACATTCCTATAACCCGATTGACAATACCAAGTGCTGCAACCGTACTATCTCCATAATTTGCAGCAAATCTATTAGCAACTGTTAATGAAACACTTTGAAATAAGTTTATTGCAAACAGGGGAACTCCTATTTGAAATATTGGAATTAAGATCCATTTATGAATTTTAACTTTGCTTAAAGAAAATTTTAAAATACTTTTATCAAATATATAATAGCTGATAAGCATGGAGAAGGAAATAAATTGGGCTATTGCAGTAGCAACTGCAGCTCCTTTAATTCCCATACCCAATGTAAATATAAGCAATGGATCTAATATTATATTTATAATAGCACCTGCTAATTGTGATGCTGTACTTAAAGCTATTGCACCTTCTGCTCTGACTAAATTCATTAAAGAGACTGAAGGAATGTGAAATAGAAAAGATATTATTAATATCTCTGTATATTCAATTGCCAAGGGTAGAACATTTTTAGAAGCTCCTAAAAATGTTAATATTTCAGGTAAGAAAAATAATGATAATTGAGCTAATATACCAAACAATACTGAATATGCAATAGTAGAAGATAGGACTATTTCAGCTTGGTCATAATCATCTGATCCAAGTAGTCTTGAGATAAAAGCACTACCACCATTACCAAATAATAAGGCTATTCCAGGTATTAATGTTATTAAAGGATATGTTATTGAAATGGCTCCCATAGCTTCTGTACCTAATTTAGAAACAAAATAACTATCTACGAAATTATAGATACCAATTGTTAAAAGTCCAATTATAGTTGGCAAGCCTAAAGAAAGTAAAGCCCGTTTAATATTTCCACTTCTCATTAATTCTAATCTTTTATTCATTGTACACCTCTTAATTTTTTATTAATAATTTGCCTAGATAACTATACAAGAAAGTTAGATTAAAATCAAGTTATCAATATAGATATAAAAAGACAACAGTGAATAAATTCACTGTTGTCTAACTATAAATTATTAATTATAAACTAAATTACTTGTCCATTGGTTTACTGATAAACCACCAGTCTTTATAGTCTACATCTTTATTGTCTTTCATTGTTTGACGACGTTCTTCAGCTAATGCTTCTGTTGTAGCTGGCGGAATTATAACATCATCACCTAATAATTCGTTATTAGGCCAGTTCTCTGGCATAGCTACTCCATTTGCACTTCCGTATTGTAATGCTTTTATTGTTCTTAAGATCTCTTTAACACTACGTCCTGCTTCTTGAGGATAGTACATCATAGTTCTTAAAACACCTTTGTCATCTACTATAAATACTGCACGTACAGTGTCAGTACCTTTTGCTTCATGAATCATACCTAATTCTTGTGATACACGTCCTAATGAGTCAGCGATTATAGGGAATGTTATTTCTTGATTCATATTTTCCTTAATCCACTCTGTCCACTTTAAGTGAGCTGTAACAGCGTCAACTGAAAGTCCAACTAATTCTGTGTTCA
>JARIDA010000093.1 GCA_029257065.1 Tissierellaceae bacterium
AATTTTCATACCTAAAAAAAATACCGTAGATATTTCTTACCAAGAACTTGAAAGTGCGATGCTCCATATACTAAAGATATCTGGAATAAAGAAAGCGAAATGATTATAAATGGTTAAAATAATGATTGTAATTATAAGATTTTACCAAAGAGTAATATCAAAATATATTTTAACTGGGAATAATTGTCGATTTTATCCAACTTGTTCTGATTATTCCATACAGGCCTATAAGAAGTATGGTTTTATAAAGGGAACATATCTTACAATAAGAAGAATTTTAAGATGTAATCCATTCAATCCAGGAGGATATGATCCAATAGAATGATAGGAGTGTTAAATAATGACAGCCTTTTTAGGGAATATTTTAGGAAATCTCCTAAAATTTGTTTACGATATAATTGCCACAATAGGTGCTGAACCAGAGAATTTTTCATTTTATGCAATGGCTATAATAGTTACTACAATATTATTTAAATTATTGCTTTTGCCGCTTAGTATTAAACAAGCTAAGGCAACACAAAAAATGGGTGAATTACAGCCGAAATTACAAGAAATACAAAATAAATATAAAAAAGATCCTCAAACTCAACAGATAAAAATGAGTGAACTATATAAAGAGCATAACTACAATCCTGCATCAGGATGTTTGATGTTAATTGTACAAATGCCTATAATACTTGCTTTTTTTAGAGTTATGAGAGAGCCGGTTATTTTTGCATTTAAAGATCCAGGTATGTATGAAGCAATGAACAAATCATTTCTTTGGATAAGTAATTTAGAAAATCCTGACCCAATGCTTTGGGGATTACCTCTATTAGCGGCAGCAACAACATACTTACAATCATTAACTATGCAACCACCAACAACAGAAGGTTCAAACCCACAAATGGAATCAACACAGAAAACCATGAATATATTTTTACCAATAATGATATTTATATCAGCTAGAACTTTCCCAGCAGGGCTTGCTCTATATTGGGTTATAAGTAATGGATTTGGTGTAGTACAACAACTATTAATAAGATCACTTACCAAAGTGGAAGTTAAGGAGGGTAATTAAAGTCATGAGATCCGTTGTAAAAGTATCAAAAACGATAGATGATGCTGTGGAAGAGGCTTTAATAGAACTAGGAGTAGAAAGAGACGATGTAGAACTTGAAATACTAGAAGAACCAAGTAGAGGTATCTTTGGTTTAATAGGTGTTAGAGATGCTGTAGTAAGAGCAACTGTTACATTTAATCCAGCTGAAATAATAGATATATTTCTAACAAAAACATTGAGTTCAATGGGAGTCTCAGGAATGAATATTATAGACATAAGAAAAGATGTTATTTCTGTAGATATAAAGGATGTTAATCCAAAAGATATGGGAATAATTATTGGAAGAAGAGGGGCAACTCTTGACGCAATACAATATTTATTGAGTTTAGTAGTTAATAAGGGACGAGATAATTACACGAGAATAGTTATAGACATAAATGATTACAGGAAAAAAAGGGAAATGACCCTTGAAAAATTAGCAGGAAGAATGGCACATAGAGCCAAAAAGAGTAAAAGAGTGGTTAAGTTAGAACCAATGAATCCTTATGAAAGAAGAATAATTCACTCATCATTACAAAATGATCGAGAAATAGTAACATATAGTGAGGGTAAGGATCCATATAGAAGAGTAGTTATAAAACTGAAAGATTAGAAAAAACCCAGTTGATAACTGGGTTTTCTTATAGAGTAAATAGGAAATTAAAAATAAAGACTTCAATGTAAACTAGAGAAGTCTTTTTTATAATATAGAGGTGATTAGATGACTGTAGCAGCAATTTCAACGGCTATTGGAGAAGCGGGAATAGGCATAGTAAGGATGACAGGCAGCAGATCTTTAGAAATGGCTAATAAGGTATTTAAAGGTATAAAAGTAAATGAGATAGATGAGTCACAAAGTAGAAAAATGTTATATGGACATATAATAAATAATAAAACAGATGAGATAATAGATGAGGTTTTAATCTCTTATATGAAGGGACCTTACACTTATACAAGAGAAGATATGGTGGAAATCTATTGTCATGGAGGAATAATACCTGTAAAAAAAGTGCTTAATATTCTTCTAGAAAATGGAGCTAATTTAGCAGAAGCAGGAGAATTTACAAAGAGAGCTTTTTTAAATGGAAGATTGGATTTATCCCAAGCAGAAGCTGTAATGGATATGATTTCTGCAAAAACAGATAAGAGTTATGAGGCTTCACTTAGCCATTTAGAAGGATCTTTATCTGAAAAAATTGGGGAATTAAGAGAAATTTTAATTCAAATGATGGCAAGAGTAGAAGCATCCATAGATTATCCGGGAGAGGATGATATAGAGGATGTGGCATATGAAGAGGTTATAGAAAAATCTAAATATATAAAATCGGAATTACAAAAATTAATCCAAACTTCAGATAGGGGTAAAATATTAAGGGATGGATTAAATACGGTTATATTAGGAAAGCCTAATGTGGGAAAATCTTCACTTTTAAATTCCATATTAAGGGAAAGTAGGGCAATAGTTACTGATATTCCTGGAACTACAAGAGATATAATAGAAGAATATGTAAATATAGATGGAATACCTCTTAAAATATTGGATACAGCAGGAATTAGAATGACTGAGGATTTGGTGGAACAAATTGGTGTTGACAAGGCCAAAGATTCCATAGAAAGTGCAGATTTAATTATTGCAGTGTTTGATGCTTCTGAAGAGTTTACGGAAGAAGATATTGAAATTATTCAACTTATAAAGGACAAAAAAGTTATAATAATTGTCAATAAGATAGATTTAGAGAAAAAATATGACAGGGATAGACTATTAAATGATTTTAAAGATAAGACAATTATAGAAACATCACTAATAGATAATATTGGTGTGGATATCCTAGAAGATAGTATAAAAGATATGTTTTATGGTGGAAATATTGAAGTGAAATCTGATATAGTAATAACCAATATAAGACATAAAAATCAATTAGAAAAATCATTAAAAAATATAGAAGAAGTTATAGAAGCTGCAGAAATAAAGGTTCCTATAGACTGTATAGAAGTTGACTTAAATAGTTGTTGGGAAAACTTAGGAGAAATATCTGGAGATACTATAGAAGAGGATATTTTAGATAGAATATTTTCTGAATTTTGTTTAGGAAAGTAGAAGGTGAAATAGATGAAACAAGAAAAAGGTTTTATAGCAGGAGAGTATGACCTTATAGTGGTTGGAGCTGGACATGCAGGAACAGAGGCGGGATTAGCAGGGGCAAGATTAGGATTAAAAACTATAGTTCTTACTATGAGTTTAGATTCCATAGTAGCTCTTTCCTGTAATCCAAATATAGGTGGAACTGGAAAAGGACATTTAGTTAGAGAAATAGATGCACTTGGCGGAGAAATGGCTTTGAATATAGATAAGACATTTATTCAGAGTAGAATGCTTAACACATCTAAGGGGCCAGCTGTACATTCACTAAGAGTTCAAGCAGATAAAAAAGCCTATCATATAGAGATGAAAAAAGTTTTAGAAGATGAACCTAATCTCCATTTAAGACAGGGTGAAGTAATAGATATATTAGTAGAAGATAATATGGTAACAGGTGTTAAAACCAGAACAGGAGCAATATATAAGGGATCATCAGTTATAATATCCACAGGAACCTATTTAAATGGAAAAATCCATATAGGAGAGGTAGAAATATCGTCTGGACCAGATGGTATGGCACCATCTTTAATGCTTTCTGATGCTCTAGAAGAGAAAGGATTCCAATTTAAAAGAATGAAAACAGGAACTCCTGCAAGAGTTCATAAAAAATCTGTGGATTTTAGTAAAATGGAAATTCAACCTGGGGATGAAGAGATTATACCTTTTTCCTTTTTAAATATGGGGAAAAAATATGATATTGAACAGATTCCATGTTATCTAACTTATACTACAGAGGAAGCACATAATATTATAAGAGAAAACTTACATCGATCACCTATGTATTCAGGAGAGATAGATGGAGCAGGTGCAAGATATTGTCCCTCAATAGAGGATAAAATAGTTAAGTTTGCAGATAAAGAAAAACATCAAATATTTTTAGAACCAGAGGGATTGACTACAAATGAATTATATGTTCAAGGAGCTAGTTCAACACTTCCAGAAGAAACTCAATTGGAAATGTATAAACATATAATAGGTCTTGAAGAAGTACAATTTATGAGACCTGCCTATGGTATAGAATATGATGCAATAGATCCTCGATTATTAACCAGAACACTGGAGCATAGAGAGATTAAAAATCTATTTTTTGCAGGACAAATAAATGGAACTTCAGGATATGAAGAGGCTGCAGCGCAAGGACTTGTAGCAGGTATTAATGCGGCACAAAATATAAATGGAAAAGAGCCATTTATATTGGATAGATCAGAAGCCTATATAGGAGTATTAATTGATGATATAGTTACAAAGGGTGCAGATGAACCTTATAGAATAATGACATCAAGAGCAGAATATAGATTGACTCTAAGACAGGACAATGCAGATTTAAGACTAACCCAAAGAGGTTATGACTTAGGACTTGTTACAGAGGAAAGATATGAAATAGCAAAGAGAAAAGAAGAGGCTGTTAAAAGAGAATTGGAAAGATTGGCAAATATTCCAATTAATCCAAACAAGGAAAACAATGAAATTTTAAAATCTATTGGGACTACAGAATTAAATACGCCTTCGACTCTTTATAAACTTATAAGAAGACCTGAATTGACATATGATTCAACAAAAATACTTGACCCTGAAAGAGAAGATCTTTTAAGGGAAATAAGACTTCAAGTGGAAACGCAGATAAAATATGAAGGATATATAGAAAAACAAATGATACAAATAGAGCAGTTTAAAAAACTGGAGAATCGAAAATTAAGTGAAGACTTGGACTATGATAAGGTAACCAATCTTAGTATTGAGGCAAGACAAAAATTAAATGAGATTAAACCAGAATCAGTAGGACAGGCTTCTAGAGTATCTGGAGTTTCACCATCTGATATAAATATGCTTTTAATATATTTAGAACAAGAGAGAAGAAAGGAAGTAAATTAATTGAGCGAAAAGATAAAGACCTTAATAAATGGCTGTGAAGAATTAGAAATATCATTAAATGAAGACCAAAAAGATAAATTTACTCTATTCAAGGAATTATTACAAGAATGGAATGAAAAAATAGATATAACAACTATTATTGAAGACGACGAAGTGGATATAAAACATTTTTTAGATAGTTTAACATTGATAGATACAGATTTATTTAATGGGAAATCAAAATTGATAGATATTGGTACAGGCGGTGGTTTTCCAGGAGTTCCTCTTAAAATTTACAATGATAAATTAGATATAACACTTATGGACAGTTTAAATAAAAGAATAACTTTCTTAAAAGATGTAATAACAAAATTGGAATTAGAATCCATAGATGCAATACATGGAAGAGCAGAAGAGATGGGAAGAACCTCTGAATATAGGGAACAATATGATATATGTACATCGAGAGCAGTTGCTCAATTAGATGTATTAGTTGAATACTGTTTACCTTTTGTAAAAGTGGGAGGATATTTTGTCTCTATGAAAGGTCCAGACCCAGATAAAGAGGTGAATGAGGCTAAAAATGCTATAAAAATATTAGGTGGAAGAATAATTGACTCTTATAATGTTAGAATACCTGAAAGTGAGATTGAACACTCAATTGTCATCATTAAAAAAGAGAGAAATACACCTAAGAAATATCCTAGAGGTGGAGGAAAGCCAAGAAAAAACCCATTGTAAATTTCGATTAAAATATTATGAAAAAGAGGGATAAGATGAGTATTTCAAGTTCAAGGATTGAAAATATAACTATATCTTCTATTAGACCTAATCCATATCAACCAAGAAAACAGTTCGACGAAACTGCATTAGAAGAATTAAGTCAATCTATTAAAACTTATGGCATATTGCAACCAATAAATGTTAGGA
>JARIDA010000097.1 GCA_029257065.1 Tissierellaceae bacterium
TCAGAAGATAAATTTCAGAAAATATTTAAGGAGGAGCAAATATGTCAGGAATGGATGGAACTGGTCCTTTAGGTATGGGTTCACAAACTGGTAGAGGTTTTGGTCGTTGTTCAGGTAGACAGGATTTCCAAAGACAAGGTCGTCAAATGAACTGTAGACGTGGAATGGGTTTTGGAAGAGGAGTTAGACTTAATGATAACTTCTCAAACCAAACAGATGAAAAATCTCTGATTGAGGAGGAAAAAAGAATATTGGAAGATAGACTTGAGAGAATCACTCAAAGATTAAATGATTAATTAAATTTAATTTCCATTAAAAAAGAGCATTGATTTTTATCAATGCTCTTTCCTATTATAATTTTTTTAATTTAATTCCTGTCATTTCTCCATTTAAATCTTCTTCTTCTAAATTCTCATCAACTAATTTTATCTCTTTTGCCAATGTTTCAGACTTTATATATTCTTCATATTCTTTAATAGCTTTTTGTATTTTTTCTGAACCATTATAAAATATATCTATATTATCTAATATATCATAGTCATTTGATCTTCTCATTTGTTGAACTTTTGATATGAATTCTCTTGCAAATCCTTCAGTAATAAGTTCATCATCTAGGGTTGTATCTAGAATAACAAATTTATTTCTCTCCATTGACACGTCAAATCCTTCTTTAGAGGAAATATTTATCTGAATATAGTCTTCTTTCACTTCAAAATCTTCCCCATCTAGATCCACTGTTACTGTTCCACCTGAGTCTAATTTTTCTACCATATCATGAGCATCTACTTCTCTAAGCACTTTAGCAAAAGTTTGTACTTTCTTACCTAAAGTAGATCCAACCTCTCTATAATTAGGTTGTAAACTAAAATTCATAAATTGTGCTAAATCAGATTCAAAAAGAACTTCCTTAACATTTAACTCTTCTTTTATAAGAGGAACTAAATCTTTTATCTGCTCTTCGTACTTTCCATCTAATAGAACTGATCTTAAAGGTTGGCGAACTTTAAGTCTTTTCATCTCTCTTGAAGCACGTCCCAAACCAACTAAATCTCTTACTAAATCCATTTTTTCTTCTGTTTCTAAATCTATAAGAGATTCATCAGCTTCTGGATAATAATCTAAATGAACTGATTTCTCATTTACTAAATTCTGATATAATTCCTCTGCTATAAAAGGTGCAAAAGGAGCTATCATTTTAGATAATCCAATTAATATTTCATATGTTGTATTATAAACTGATTTTTTATCATCATCAATTTCTGTAGCCCAAAATCTTCTTCTATTTCTTCTAATATACCAATTTGAAAGATCTTCTATAACAAATTCTTGAATCTCTCTAACAACTCTAGTATATTCAAATCTTTCCATTTCTCTCTCAGTGAACTTTAAAAGTGAATTATATTTAGAAAGTATCCATCTATCTATCTCTGGTCTTTCTTCATATTGAACAAAGAAATCTTTAGGATGAATTTTATCTGTATTTGCATATAATGAAAAGAAATTGTAAGTATTCTTTAATGTACTAAAGAATTTACTTTCTATTTCTCTTAATCCATCCACATCAAATCTAGTTGTAGTCCATGGTGGTGACACATGTACAAAATACCATCTTAGGACATCTGCACCATATTCATCCATCATTTTAAATGGATCCACAGTATTACCCACTGATTTGGACATTTTCTTGCCTTCATCATCTAATACTAAATCATTTACCAATACATTTTTATATGGAGTTTTTCCCATAACAAATGTTGATATTGCAAGTAATGAATAGAACCATCCTCTTGTTTGATCTATTCCTTCACATATAAAGTCTGCTGGAAATAAGGTGTCAAAATTCTCCTTATTTTCAAAAGGATAGTGATGTTGAGCAAATGGCATTGCACCACTATCAAACCAAACATCTATAACATCATCTTCACGAACCATTACTCCATCACATTTATCACATTTTAAATGAACATCATCCACATATGGTCTGTGTAATTCTATGGATTCATCAATATCTTCTATTGCTCTTTCAACTAATTCTTTTCTTGACCCAACACTATCCACATGTCCACATTCACATTTCCAAACTGGGAATGGAGTCCCCCAATATCTACTTCTAGAGATTGCCCAATCATTTAAATTTTCTAACCAGTTTCCAAATCTTCTCTCTCCTACATGACTTGGATACCAATTAACTGTATTATTTTGTTCAATCAGTTGATCTTTAAGTTTTGTCATCTCTATATACCAGGAAGGATTTGCATAATAAAGAAGTGGTGTATCACATCTCCAACAATGTGGATAATTATGAACCATTCTTTCTTTTTTATACATTTTGCCTTCTGCCCTTAAATATTCTATTATATCTAAGTCAGCATCCATTACAAATTGATCTTTCCAAGGTGTTTCTATAAATTTACCCTCATTAGATACTGGATTTAATACTGGTAAACCATATCTTTGACCTGTTTCATAGTCCTCTTCACCAAATGCTGGTGCAGAGTGAACTATTCCTGTACCATCTTCTATTGTTACATAATCTGCTAATGTAACATAAAATGCTTTTTCATCTGTTTTTACATAAGGTATTAACTGTTCATATTCTATATATTCTAATTCTTTACCTTTCATTTCTTCTAGAATATCATAATCTTCACCTAATACTGAATTAGCTAATGACTTTGCAAGATAATAAATTTCTCCATCTTGTTTAACTCTTACATAATCCACTTCTGGATGTACTGTTAAAGCCACATTAGATGGTAAAGTCCATGGAGTTGTCGTCCATGCTAAGAAATATTCATCTTTATCTTTTAATTTAAATTTAGCTACTACAGTTTCAGAGCTTATTTCTTTATAACCCTGTGCTACTTCATGAGAAGCTAATCCTGTTCCACATCTGGTACAATATGGAAGTATTTTATGCCCTTCATATACTAAACCTTCTTGAAAAAATTTGTCTAATATCCACCAAACTGATTCAATATAATCATTATCCAGAGTTACATACGGATCATCCATATCAACCTCATATGCCATTCTCTCAGTCATATTTCTCCAGTCTTTTTCATATTTAAAAACTGATTCTCTACATTTTTGATTGAATTCTTTAATTCCATATTCTTCTATTTCATGTTTATTAGATAGATTAAGTTCTTTTTCCACTTCTATTTCAACTGGTAAACCATGTGTATCCCAGCCAGCTTTTCTCTTTACCTGGTAACCTTTCATGGTTTTGTATCTACAAGTTAAATCCTTCAATGTTCTAGCCATAACATGATGTATTCCTGGCATACCATTTGCTGTTGGAGGACCTTCATAAAATACATATGGATTATTATCTGGTCTAGACTGAATAGATTCATTTAATAAATCCATGTCTTCCCAATATTTACTTATCTCTTTTTCTCGATCTTTAACAGGATCCTTGGATAAGTCTTTAAAAATTGTCATATTTTCATCTCCCTTTATATTTAAAATAAAAAAAGCCCCTAGATCAAAGATCTAGGGACGAAATTTTCGCGTTACCACCCAAATTACAGAATAAAATATTCTATCACTCTTAAGATTTTAACGGATCTTAGTCGTAATATCTTACTAATAATTCAGATATTATGCTCCAAGGTGATTTTCATAGAATTATTTATAATGATTTTCCAGCAATCAATCATCTCTCTATATAAACTCCTCTATTACTGTCCTTTTCAAAGCAATTTAATTTGATTTCTTCTCTTGCTAATATACTAAAAAAAACCTATTTTGTCAAGATTATATACCATTCATGTTATAATAATTATAAGGAGATGATTTTATGCGTAGAAAAGATAGGGAAATGGATAGAGAATTTGGATTACAGGTTATAGATAATTCCATATATGGAACACTTGCTGTTTTAGATAGTGAAAATAAGATTAATAATATACCACTTTCAATTATTAGAGATGGAGAATATTTATATTTTCACTCTGCTAAAGCCGGCAAAAAAGTTGATATTTTTAAAAAAGAACCTGATGTTTGCATATCTTTTGTTATTGACACTAATATACCAGATAATTTTTCTCCATCAGAATTAGAAAGTTTTAAGGGAGATAAGTCAAAGGCTAAAGAGTTAATAAGTAATGTTTTTACCACAGAATTTGCATCTACAATAGTTCACGGAAAGGTTATTCCCGTAGAGGAGAAAAACATTAAAATAAATACATTAAAATTAATATGTGAGAAATATACTCCTGATAAGATGGAATTTTTTCAATTAGCAGTTGAAGCTGGTTTAGAAAGAGTTAATATTTATCAAATAAAAATAGATGAAATTTCTTCTAAGAGAAAGAAGTATGATTCTAAAGGTGTGGAAATGAAATGGATGCGTCTGGAATAGTTTAAAATAAAAAGAAAAGTAGAGAATCCTACTTTTCTTTTATTTTCATTCCTATTTTTTCTAATTCTCTTTCAATAAATAAATCCTCTAATTTCCAGAAATTCTTTAATTCTAAATATTTCTTTTTACTTTCAGATTTATCCAAGCTATTCCCCTTAATTGCTCTTATCAATATATTTTTATGAGTATGTTCCATATCTATAAATTCTACCAATTGAACATCATAGTCCATTATTTCTAAAATATTTCCTCTTAAGCTATCAGTAATAAGAGATGACATTCTTTCCTTTATAATTCCATGTTTTAACATAGGTTCAAGTATTTCATTATCTATTTTACTATATAATTCATGTTGACAACAAGGTACAGATAATATAGCCTTGGCATTCCAATCAATAGCCTTTACAAGTGCTGCATCCGTTGCAATATCACAGGCATGTAGGGTCACCACCATATCCACTTGATCCACATCTTCATAGTCTGCTATATCTCCATGAATGAATTTCAATCCATCATAATTTAAATCCTGTGCAACTACATTACAAAACTGGATAACATCCTCTTTTAAATCCAAACCTATAATATTCACATCTAGATTCAATATTTCAACCAAATAGTAATATAATCCAAAAGTTAAATAACTTTTCCCACATCCAAAATCTATTATATTTATAGTATCTTCCTTTTCTATTGCTGGAATAACATCTTCAACTAGTTCTAAAAATCTATTTATTTGTCTAAATTTATCATATCTAGTTGGATTAACCTTTCCATCCTTATTCATTACTCCTAGCCTTATTAAAAAATCATGCTTCTTATTATTTTCTAAAATATACTGCTTTTGCCTATTATGAGATAGATCTCCCTTGGTCCTTGTTGCTTTTTGTTTAATTATTTTCACCTTTCTCTTTTTAGATATTAAAATTTGATAGTCAGTTGCTTCAGTAAATATCATAATTTGTCTAAATTTATCAAAATATAGATATTCTAACTCCTCAATAGTTTCTTCTATATTTAAATTTTTATGATTTACTTTTTCTTCGAATTCATAGGTAAACTGATACTTTATTTCCCCTTGAATTAATACAGGTTGAACCTCTACCTTACTATAGCTTATATTATCTCTTCTTCTCAAATTGCTAAATACTGCAATTATTAATTCTTCACCCCATATGATTTTTTCAATTAATTCTTTTAATTTTTCCATATATTCTCCTTTTATCTCTTTCCATCTTTTCTTTCTTTTCCTGTTATATATTCAATTTCTATCCTATATACTTTCACAATATCATACTCAGGTCCTATTGATTTATATCCTATCTCTTCAAAACCAGGAGCATATTTATCCACTATTTCTTTTAGTACCTTAGTTTTTTCTGAACCTTCAACCAAAACTGCCTCTCCAAATGCTATTACTGATTTATAATCCGTATCCTGTAACTCTGGAACTAATTTTGTCTCTCCTACTACAGTATAGGAAACCTTATTATTGAAATTCAAATTATCTATTTTGTGTCCATTTACACCACAATGAAAATATATATTACTATTTAACACTTTATGACTCATTGGAAATCCATAAGGATATCCATTTTCTCCAATTGTTGAAATTATACCATATTCTGCCTCAGATAATATCTCCATTATTTCCTCTTTATCCATATGCATATTCTCTTTTGACATTTCTCTAAACATTTTTTCTGCCTCACTTCTTTTAAATTTTTCTACACATTCTAAGCATATACAAGCCTTACCCCTTTTCTCTTCTGGTATAAGTTTAAATATTCCATCTGGTATATCTGTATAATAACACCAACAATTTTCAGATCCACTTTTACAACCATTATCTCCTCCGCATAGAGGACATATCTTGTCATTATCCATATTATTCCTCCTTATTAGTATTTCTATTTTATCATAAATATATAAATAAAAAGCCTTTTTCAGATTAAATATATCCTATTGTAAGTGATTAGTCATAATGATAAACTGTTTCTACTGGAGGAGTTTTAAATGAAATATAAGAAAATAGAAAAGGCCAAATTTATAAATAGACCTAATAGATTTATTGCAAATGTTTTAATTGATGGGGTTGAGGAGAGAATACATGTTAGAAACACAGGAAGATGCAAAGAACTTTTAATTCCTAATGCAGATTTAATACTAGAAGATTGTAAGGATATTATCAGTAGAAAAACTAGATATTCTCTTATTTCCGTATACAAGAATGATATGTTAATAAATATGGATTCTCAAATTCCAAACAATGTCATATTCAATGCCTTAAAGGAAAATAAAATTGAAGAATTTCAAAATATTGCGAATTTAGAATCTGAAGTGACCTTTGCTAATTCTAGATTCGACCTGTTTTTTCAACATAATAATAAGGATACTTTTTTAGAAGTAAAGGGAGTTACACTTGAAAATAATGGAATAGCAATGTTTCCTGATGCACCTACTACAAGAGGTACTAAACATGTATATGAAATGATTCAAGCTCTTGAAGAGGGTTATCATGGAGTAATATTCTTCCTAATCCAAATGAGAGGACCTTATCTTTTTAAACTTAACTGGGAAATGGATAAAGAATTCTCTGAAGCAATTCTTTTAGCTCATAAAAAAGGAGTTCAAATATTGGCCTATGATTCAATAATAAGTAAAAATAGTATATCCATTGGGAAAAGAATAGATATAGATTTAAGTAAATAAAAAGCTAAGAATATTCTTAGCTTTTCTCTATATTAAAAAGGTCTATACATTATATTTATAGTGTCATCTTCTCTATCATGAAAAATCTTTGAATTAACTCCATATAACTTTTCAATTAATTCTTCCGTAATAACATGTTTTGGACTACCATATTTAATTATTTCTCCCTCATTTAGTACATATATTTTATCACAAAATAATGCTGCCATATTCAAATCATGTATAGCTGAGATTACAGTTATATCTAATTCTTTTGCAATACTCATAAATTGAATTTGATATTTTATATCTAAATGATTTGTTGGCTCATCTAATATTAAACAGTTCGTGTCTTGTGCCAGTGCTCTGGCCAATATGATTCTCTGTTTTTCTCCTCCTGAAAGTGTATTGTAATTTCTATTTATAAATTCTTCCATTTCCACTTTTTTCAAAGATTCTTTTGCTATTCTATAGTCTTCTAATGTATCTCTTTCTAAAAACTTTTTATGTGGAGAACGACCTATTAAAACCATATCCAATACACTAAAATTAAAATCCTGCTCATTGTGTTGTGCAACCACTGCCATTTCCTTAGCTGTTTCTCTTAATGAAATAGCCTTCATATTCTTACCATTTATTTTAATAATACCTGACTTTGGTTTAAGAGCTCTGTATATAGTTCTTAAAACTGTGCTCTTCCCAGATCCATTTGGTCCTATTATTCCAATAAATTCCTTTTCTTTAATATGGAGGTCCAAGTTTTTTATTATATGATTTTCACCTAATTTTACATTTAACTTTTTTATTTTCAATTCCACTATTCTCCACCTCCAAATCCATATGATTTGTTTATCATAAGATAAATAAATATGGGAGCACCTATCATTGAAATTATTATTCCTATTGGAAGTTCACTTCCTTCAATTAATATTCTGGAAAGAACATCCATCCATATTAAAAATATTGACCCTACCAAAGCTATTATTAAAGTTATTTTTTTATGATCCGTTCCAAATACCATTCTAACTATATGAGGTATTATTAAACCTACAAATCCTATTATTCCTGAAGCATAAACTATTATTCCTATATTTAAAGAACTGACTATTAAATAAATTATTCTATATTTATGCAAATCTCGTCCCAAAGTTATTGAAGTTTCATCCCCTAAAAGCATTAAATTCAAGGTCCTATATTGACTGATAAAAAACATAGTGGACAATAGAACTATTGGTAATATAAATTTAATACTATCCCAGTTTGCTCCTGAAAGACTTCCCATCATCCAATATGTAACAGTTCTAATTCCTTCTGCAGAATCAGAAAAATATACTATAAAACTAGAAAATGAAGAACAAAGAGTACTAAGTGCCATTCCTGATAATAAAAGTTTAGTTGAGTTGGATTTCCCCTTAACATTTGCCATGGTTATTACTGAAATGGATACTCCAAATGCACCTATAAAAGCTGCTATTCCAACATAATTAGGTCCGAAAAATGATCCTACTCCTAAGAGTATTGCCAATGTAGCACCTAATGATGCTCCAGATGAAACTCCTAAGACATATGGATCTGCCAGTGGATTCTTAACTATTGCTTGCATAACCATTCCAGATGTTGATAGTCCCATTCCTACAGCTATGGCCAGAATTATTCTTGGAAGTCTAATCAACCAAACTATATCTATTGTGGATGGATCACTGGTTTCTATTGCATTTCCTATTCCGAAAACCTTGTATATTATAATTTCATATATTTCTACTATTGATATATTAACTGATCCAAATCCAACAGCAATTAGAATTGATAGTATAAGTAAAGCCAATAGTATAATAGAGGTTATAATATATATTGGAGTTTTATCAAAAAAATCTATTCCTTGATCTGTTTTTTTTTTCATATTATTTCATCTTCTCCGGATATAGACCATTGATAATAGATTTAATTCCATCCAGTGTTCTTATCCCACTGGAATATACCTCACTTAACATAATAGCTTCAATTCTATCATTTTTTACTGCATCTACTGTTCCCAGTGTTTTATTTTCTTTAATCGCATTTAAAGCTTCATCTCTATCTATAGAATCTCCATAGTAAACTGTAAAAATCACTTCCGGATTTAAATTTATTAAATCCTCAGCACCAATTATTCCATTTTCTTTTACTACTAGATCAGCCCCCACTTGAGTAGCTATATTTCCACCAATACTATTTTCTCCATAAACCCTATAAGTATTGTCCTTACTAACTTCTAATATTATAGCTCTTACTTTTTCTTCTCCTATATATTTCGTGGAATTTTCTATATTTCTCTTCATATCCTCTACCAATTTATTTGCACGTTCTTCCACATTAAATATTTTTCCTATATTAATTATATCCTCATATTCATTTTCTAAAGAATTAGGGTCTTTAACTCCACTATTCTGTGAAATATAGGTATTTACTCCTCTTTCATGCCAAAAGTCTACTTCTCCTAATCTTTTTTCATCAAATAGTGAATACCAACTAAGTATAAAATCTGGCTTTAATCCTATTATCTCTTCTTTAGAAGGCACATGATCATAATAATCTATAGTTTCAAACTGATATATAAGCTCATCTTTAACATTATGATCTAAGCCTGCAGCTCCTATAATTTTATCTTCTAACCCTAATGCTAAAAGGGTTTCTATGGAATTTTGATAAATTGCTACAACACTCTTTGGTTCTTCTTTAATAGTGATTTCTCTTGGTTTCTTATCATATCCATATGTTGTTATTGTAATTGGGTAATACTCATCCTCTTTAACTATCTCTATGTCTTCCTCTTCTTTCACTAGATCATTTTCTCTATTTGAGCAAGCAATTACTGTAAACATTAACCCTATGGTCAATAAAATAGCTATAATTCTCTTTATCTTCATATTATCTACTCCTCTTTATTTTTGAAAAAAATAAAACAACCTACAAAATTAGTCAGGTTGTCCAATATTCCATCCTCTATATCTCGTAAAGTTTCTAATAGATTGTATTCTGACTCGAGTAATACACTTTTTCACCTTCCCAGTTTCCCAGTGGTTTACGAAAAAACTAAACTCTCACAGCGGCGAGACCGTATTGGATTTTCACCAAGTTTCCATAATCTATTAACATATTAATATTCAATTAATTTAATTTTACTATCTATAGGATTTTTTGTCAATTTTATAATATAAAAGACAAATCCAATCGGATTTGTCTTTTATGTTAATCTAAGGATATATTCTCTTGTTTCCATAGATGATTTGCTGCTCTATAACCAAAAATCATAGCTGAGCCTAGTGTTGCACCTGCTCCCCAATAAGCTGCTTTTCCTGGTGAAGCTACACAGTTTCCAGCTCCATAAAGTCCTCTCATAGGGCTATTGTCAAATTTTATCATTTGTCCATCTTTATTTATAATTGGGCCTCCATTAGTGTCTAATGTTCCTGCTGCTAATATAAATGCAAAATAAGGACCTTCTTCACTTAATGGATACATGGATTCATTAGTGCTTTCCTCTGGTGGCCATTTAATACCTGTTGGATTTAATGGTGGGAAAGTAAAAAATTCATTATCGTAATCTGCATTACCTCTTTGGAAATCCTTATCAATTCCATTTTTTGCAAATTTATTAAATCTCCTAAAAGTTTCTTTTAGTTTTTCTTCAAAACTCTCATCTAATTGAAATTTAGCTGTATCATCTTCCAGTTTATCTAATCTATTTTTAATATTTTTAGTCAATTCTTCTAAATCCTTACCCACTATTACATAAGGCATATCTTCAACTTTTCCCTTTTGTAAAGGATTCATTCCCTGCCAGTTAACAGCAGTTCTTTCATCCATAATCATAAATAGGAGTTTATTTGTCCATTCACCTTTTACAGAATCCCATATAAAATGACTTTTTGCTCTATCATTATAATTCCTTTTTTCATTCATAACTCTTTTTCCATATTTGTTTACTTGAAACACACTGTCACCAGTTATATAAAACACACTGCTTACTCCCCCTGGATTGTCCAAATGCTGCTCAAATAAACTTTGATTTCTATATGCATTTTGCATATTTCCCAATTTAATTCCAATTTCTTCAGCCATATTTACTAAATCACCTTCATTGTTAGGTGATGCACATCCACCATATTGTGGAGCGTATTGAAATCTTCTCATAAGATCCTTATTATGTGAGAATCCTCCAGTACCAAAAATGACACCTTTTCTAGCTAAGAAATCTCTTTTCCCATCATTTGAAAGAGCTGTAACACCTTTTACCTCTCCCTTATTATTTAATAATATATTTGTTACTCTATGTTCTAAATTCACCTGAACCTGGTTCTCCTCTATCCAATTATTAAATAGCTGAATATAGTCAAAGCCATTTGTCTTAGCACCTTTTTCTGTTTTTGGTCTTAGAGTTCTTCCTCTTATTCCCTTGTTTTCTGGATAAGTATCCATATAGTCTAATTGTGGTTTACCTTTCCAATTATAGTCCATTTCACTTTCAAAAACATTTAAACTCTCTAACAGTTCTAAAACTTCTGGCCCTGTGTCATAATAATTTTCTATTAATTCAAAATCATCTTTTTCCAATCCATAATTTTCTTTACCCTCATCGTATAGGTCTGGAAATGCATATCTTGACATATATTTTAATCCATCTTCTCTACTGTCTTCTATATTAGCTTTTTTCTGTTCCGGATTATTTGGAATCCAATATCTTCCTCCTGATCTTGCTGAAGTTCCACCTATAACTTTTCCTTTTTCCAAAATAATTGTGTCTAATCCATTATTTTTAGATGTAATTGCTGCTGTAAGAGCCGCAGCACCAGATCCTACTATAATTACATCTGCCACAATCTCCTCTAGTTCTTCTATACTAACATCCTCTTTAACTTTATTATCTTCTACCAGTACAAATTGTTCTTTTGGAGCTCCACATACTGGACATATTTCAGGTGGATTTTCACCTGTATGTATATAATTACAAACTAAACAACGCCACTTCTTCATAGATTTCACTCCTTAAATTTTTTAAGTTTTCTAGCTATAGATTATATATACCCTTTAATAGTTTTTTTATTTACAATTATTTTATTCTTGATTTAACCCTCTACTAATTATAAACTATGATTAGAATCTAGTTAAGGAGTGATAAAATGAAAATATTTATAGATGCGGATGGATCTCCCGTTGTTAATATTGCTATTGAAGTTGGGAAAAAATATGATTTAGAAACAATCCTGGTTAAAAATGAAGCTCATGAGTTTAAAAGTGACTATGCTAAAATAGTTACTGTTGATATTTCACCTGATAGTGCTGATTTTTACATATTTAATAAAATATCCAAAGGAGATATTTTAATTTCTCAAGATTTCGGACTTTTTGCCATGGTATTATCTAAGGGGGCCATATGTATAAATCAAAATGGAGATCTTTTCGATAATTCAAATATAGATTTCATATTACAAAATAGACATTTAAGCAGCAAACTTCGACGTGAACAAGGAGTATACACTAAATTCAAAAAAAGAGAACCCTATATGGATTCCCTTTTTAAAGATTCTTTAGAGGATATAATACAAGAAAATATATAATTACTTGAAGAATTGATCCTGTTCTTCTCTTAACTTATAGAGCAAAGTTTCTTTATCCAATTCCACCATATCATAAGTTATATACTCACCTTTTTTAATATCAACTTTTGCTTTTGTATTTGTATTAATAAGACCTATTGGAAGTAAATTCTCTTTTCTTGCTGTTTCATAGGTATCTATACTTCCATAAACTGTATCCCCACCTATAGAATCAAAATTCTCTCCAGCCTTCATATCTTTTTTAGCAACAGTTATAGTATCGCAAACTGGACCATCAATTGGAGCAATAGTGGCCTGCCTATTTATAACAGCTCTAGCTACTGATATAGGAGTTTCTAAACTAGTCAAATGAAATGGTCTATATAGTATATAGTATGGTCCATCTCCCATTTTTAAAAATTTCATTTGCCTGTGTATCTGTGGCAATTCTGAAGTTACTATTGCAAAAACTCCTGGTGCTATACCATGAACATAATCTACAACTCCTGATCTGTTCATCATTCCACCATCTTCTTTTAGTCTAAACATATCTGGTAACTCATCTACTGATGCTGTAAGTCCATGAGCTCCTCTAATGTCCGGTATAAATCCTGTAGCATTTGCCATAACAGTTAACTCTATCATTGTATTTGTTCCGTCTACAAATCCTGTTAACATTCTTGGATTAACTCCAGATTTTTTCGCCTCAGACTCTAATGTTTTTGCTGTAGCTTCATAGTCTATTGGATTATTTTTACCCTTACCTATCCCTATAACTTCAAATCCTGATAATTTAGCAAAGTCATATAACTCCTTAACAGAACCAGGTTCATCACCAGCAGTTCCCGTATATATAACACCTTTTTCTTTTGCCTTTTTACTTAATATTGGTCCTACTACCATATCTGTTTCCACATTCAACATAATTATATCTTTTCCATTATTTATTGAGTCAAGTGCTATTTTTGCTCCAGTTTCAGGATTTCCAGTAGCATCTATAACTATATCTATTTGATTTGATAGGGATAATAAATCAATATCTCTACATACAATATATTTATCTCTTTTAAGATTTTCATCTAATTCTTTTAAATTTTTCACTTCAACTATATCTGATTCATCTATTCCTGCTAATTTATAGGATTCTATAGTTTTTTCTATATTTCTATCTATAACCAAAGCCGGTTTCATTCCCTCTACTCGTGTAAGTTGGCTAACAAGTCCCTTTCCCATTAATCCTGCACCTGCTAAAGCTATCTTAATGCTATTATTATTCTCTTTAAGCTCTTTTAATTTATTCATAAGTCCTATCATATTGATTCCTCCATCTATATTTCTGATGCATTTTTACCAGCTAAATATCCTGAAGACCAAGCCCATTGTAGATTGTATCCTCCGCAATCCCCGTCTATATCCATAACTTCTCCTACAATATACAATCCTGGTACTATTTTAGATTCCATTGTTCTATTGTCAATACTCTTTGTATCTATTCCTCCAGCTGTAACCTGTGCAAACTCCCAAGGCTGATGCCCTATCACTTTAAATTTCCAGGAAGTTAATATATCTGCTAATCTTCTAACATCTTTATTAGCAATTTCTGCTACTGGTCTTTTTCCATCTAATCTAACTGTTTTTATTATAGGATTTATAAGTTTTTTATTTATTAACCCTATTAAACTTTCTCTTAGTGGCTTTGTATTCATATTTTGAAATCTCATAATTAAATATTCATATAATTCTTCCATATTTCTATCCTTAATAACTTTAACATGTATGGACACATCCTTATTATTTCTAAGTCCATCAATAGCTCTTCTACTTAATTGTAGTATTGTAGGACCTGAGATACCATAGTCGGTAAATAAAACATCTCCTTCGTCTTCCATAATATACTCACCATCTATGTGAAGTTCAGCTATTCCGTCAAATCTTACGCCTGATTTTTCTTTTAATTTGTCAGATTCCAGATTTAATTGAACTATTCCAGGAAAAGTTTCAATAATTTCATGTCCTAATTTATCTGCTAAATTATAACCATTTCCATCAGATCCTGTATTTTCTAAAGACATACCTCCTGTTGCTAAGATGATTTTATCCCCTGTAACTACTCTACCATCTTCTAATTGGACTTTAAAATTATCCTCTTTATATATATTTTTTACAAATGAGTTTAATTGTAAATCTATATTTCTATTTTTTATTTCATAATTAAATATATCTATCATAGATGAACTCTGTAAAGAAGCAGGAAAAACTTTTCCCCTCTCTTCTACTTTTGGTGTTATCCCCAACTCTTCAAAATAGCTCATAGTCCTATAAACATCAAATTGCGAAAGTGCGCTATAAGCAAATTTCCTATTATGCCCATGATAATTCTCTATATTAAGATTTATATTTGTATAATTACATCTACCATTTCCTGTAGCAAGTAGTTTTCTGCCAATTCTATCATTTCTTTCTAAAATGGTCACTTGTCCACCATTCTCATTTGCAGATAAGGCAGCCATAAGTCCTGCAGCTCCTGCTCCTATAACTATTATTTTATTCATACTTCTCTCCTTTACATTAATACTATATTTCTATTTTATACCTTAATATTCAATTTGTCTATTTATGATAATTTAGTTATAAATCAAAAAAGGAATTTCCATATAGGAAATTCCTTTTTAATTTTATAATCTTCTTATTTTTTGTGCATGAGATTCATCTGATATTTCTAAACCTCTATCTATTTGTTCCAATATAGTTTCCTTATCTCTATTAAGTGTCCCAGCTAAATTTATATAATTAGAAGCATGATTAGATCTAAATACACATGGTCTCTCCACGTCTATATGTTCCACCATTAATCTTGTTTCCTTTAACAACTGTCTTGGATTCATTAAAGAGAATCTCCCTTCTTCAATGTCTTCATATAATGGAGTCTCTTTATGAAGCATTAAGGTTAGTAATCCTACATAATCTGGTTGTATCTCATTAATTATCTTTGCAGATTCTATTGAATGCTCTTCACTATTATCCATACCACCTAAGCCAGAAATCAATGTCATAGATAGCCTAATCCCTGACTCAACTACCATTCTTCCAGCATTAATCATTTCATCTCTTGTCACACCTTTATTAATGCACTTAAGTATTTTCTCACTTCCTGATTCTACTCCTAAGTATATTATGCCTATACCTAGATCTTTTAACTCTTTAAGCTCTTCTACAGTTTTTAATAATATACTTTTTGGCGATCCATATATGCCAACTCGTTTACATTCTGGGAAAATCTCCCTAATATATTCTAATATTTGAACTAACTCTTCATTTTTCATAACCAATGCATCACCATCAGCTAAAAAAATTCTCTCTATCCTATTGAATCTTTTTCTAGAATTAGTCAAATCCATTTTTATTGATTCTAAGGATTTTATTTTAAAATTATCACTCTTGTACATGGAACAAAAAGTACATTTGTTATGACTACAACCTACTGTTGCCTGTACTATTAAACTATAAGCTTCACTTGGCGGTCTATAAACCATACCTTCATATTGCATTTTATCACCCTTTTTAAATTATTTCCTCTTAATTGTATCATATAAATAAAATTAAACACAAAAAAGGTTCATTACCTAAGTAATGAACCTTTTTTCTTTTCTATATAGCCTAGCGACTTCCTACTCTCCCAGGTCGTTACCAACCAAGTACCATCAGCGATGAGATGCTTAACTTCTGTGTTCGGC
>JARIDA010000070.1 GCA_029257065.1 Tissierellaceae bacterium
CTCTAAATTAATTAGAGTTTTTATTGCTAATGATGAGTTATAGATTTGATGCTCTCCTAACATATTTATTTTTATATCTTCAATATGTCTAAATTCCTCTCTATAATCAAAGATTGATCCATCTTCATCCATACTTTTTATTTTTATATCTTCTGCTTTCAATATATGAAACTCACCATTTAAATTGACTGATTCAGCTTTTAAAACACTTTCAACCTCTTCTTCTTGAGGATAAGATACTATTAAAGAACCTTCTTTTATTATTCCAGCTTTTTGATATGCTATTTTTTCTAATGTATCTCCAAGTATATCTATATGGTCCATATTTATATGGGAAAAAACAGTTGCTATATTACTTTTTATTATATTAGTAGAATCATATCTTCCTCCAAGTCCAACCTCTAACACAACAAAATCAACATTTTCTCTCTTGAAATATACAAATGCAATAGCTGTTATTATTTCAAAAGTAGTTGGATGGTCTAGTCCTTTTTCCACCATTATATTACATTTTTCTTTTATCTCACAGGTTATATTTGCCAGTATATTATCTGGTATATCCTCTTTATTTTTTTGTATTCTCTCATTAAATCTTTCAATATATGGTGATGTAAATATTCCAACATCATATCCTGATTCCATAAGTATACTAGAAATAAAAGAAGAGGTGGAACCCTTACCATTGGTTCCACCTATATGAATACATTTTAATTTTTCTTGAGGATTCCCTAATAAATTTAATAATTCTCCTATTGAATCAAGTCCTAATCTTGAACCAAATTTAGCCTTATCATTAATATATTCTATTGCCTCTTTATAATTCATATAATCCCTCTTTTATAATTTTTCTTTTACTGAATCTAATCTTTCTAAGACATTCTCCATCATGTTTTCATATTTTTCTTTTTTAGCCTTTTCTTCATTTACTAACTTTTCAGGCGCATTATTTACAAATCCTTTATTTGAAAGTTGTCTATCGACTCTTTCTATTTCTTCTTGTAATCTCTCTTTTTCTTTTTCTAATCTTTCTTTTTCTTTTCCATAGTCTATAAGTTCATCTAATGGCAAGAATACTTCTGATTTTTCTAATACTATTGATATTGTCTCTCCCTCTATATCATCTTTAGATTCTAATATTTTTATATTATCTGCTGAAGCTAAATCTTTGAAATATTGTTCTCCAGATTTTAAAACTCCTCTAATTCTTTTATCTTTTGATACAAATATTTGTTCTGATTTTCTAGAAGGAATTATATTCATCTCTGCCCTTGCATTTCTTATTCTAGTTATAGCAGTTTTAATATATTCTATAGCTTTTTCTGATTCTTCATAGATTAAATTCTCATCATATTTTGGCCAATCACTTACTATTAATGCATCAGCTTCAATTGGTAAATGTTGCCAAATTTCTTCAGTTATAAAAGGCATAAATGGATGTAATAATTTTAATATATTTTCTAACACAAAAAGTAATACTTTTTCTGCTGTTTCCTTGCTCTTCTCATCCTGACCATAAAGTCTTGATTTCACCATTTCTATATACCAATCACAATATTCATCCCAAGTAAAATCATATATTCTTCCTGCTGCTAAACTTAAATCATAATTTTCTAAATTCCTTGTTACTTCTTTAATAGTAGTATTCATCCTACTAATAATCCATCTATCCTCTTCTTCTAAATCTTCCATATTAAGCTGCTCTTTTGCCACATGTTCATCTAAATTCATTAGTACAAATCTTGTAGCATTCCAAAGTTTATTTGCAAAATTTCTATTTGCTTCAACTCTTTCATAACTAAATCTCATATCATTTCCTGGAGTTCCACCTGTTACAAGTGTAAATCTTAATGCATCGGATCCATAATCCTCTATTACTTCCAGTGGATCTATTCCATTATCTAATGATTTACTCATTTTTCTACCAAGTTCATCTCTTATAAGACCTGTAAGAACAACATCTTTAAAAGGAACTTCTCCCATAGCTTCAATACTTGAGAACACCATTCTAACTACCCAGAAAAAGATTATATCATATCCTGTAACAAGTACATCTGTTGGAAAGAAGTAATCTAAATCAGGTGTTTCTTCTGGCCATCCTAATGTTGAAAAAGGCCATAATGCAGACGAAAACCATGTATCTAATGTATCTTCATCCATAGTTAAATTAGTGCTTCCACACTTAGTACATTTTTCTGGCTCTGTTCTTGATATTATTATTTCCTCGCAATCATCACAATAATAAGCAGGTATCCTATGTCCCCACCATAATTGTCTTGAAATACACCAATCTCTTATATTTTCTAACCAGTGGGTATATACTCCACCAAATCTCTCTGGTATAAAATTAACTTCTCCATTTTTATATGCTTCAAGGGCTGGTTTTGCTAAGTCTTCCATCTTTACAAACCATTGTTTAGATATAAGTGGCTCAATAATCGTCTCACATCTTTCACAATGTCCTATTGAATTATCATGCTCTTTTATCTGAACTAATAGATCTAACTCTTTTAAATCATCAACCACTTTTTTTCTAGCTTCAAATCTATCTAGACCTTCATATTTGCCTCCTTCTTTTGATATTGTAGCATCTTCATTCATTATTATACATTGACCTAATTCATGTCTCTCTCCAATTTCAAAGTCATTAGGGTCATGTGAAGGAGTTATTTTCACTGCACCAGATCCAAATTCTATATCAACATAATCATCTGCTATTATAGGTATTTCTCTATTCATAAGCGGTAATATTGCAGTTTTTCCTATTAAAGTTTCATATCTCTCATCTTTTGGATTTACTGCAATAGCTAAATCTCCCAATAAGGTTTCTGGTCTTGTTGTTGCTATCTCTATAAATTCATCACTATCTTTAATAGGATATTTTATATGCCAAATATTACTCTTTTTATCTTCATGGTCTACTTCTGCATCTGAAATTGCAGTCATACAATTTGGACACCAATTAATTATTCTGTCTCCTCTATAAATTAAATCTTTTTCATAAAGTCTTATAAAAACCTCTTCAACTGCATGAGTTAAACCTTCATCTAATGTAAATCTTTCTCTAGACCAATCACAGGACACTCCTATTTTTTTCATTTGATTTTTTATGGTTCCACCATATTTATGTGTCCAATCCCAAGCCTCTTCTAGAAATCCTTCTCTTCCTAAATCATCTTTGGATATTCCTTCTAATTTCAACTTATTTACTACTCTTGACTCCGTAGATATAGATGCATGATCCATTCCTGGCAGCCATAATGCTGAGTATCCATCCATTCTTTTCCATCTAGTTAATACATCTTGGAATGTATTTTGAAGTGCGTGTCCCATGTGTAAGCTTCCAGTTACATTTGGTGGGGGCATCATTATTGTAAATGGTGTTTTATTTTCATCTATTTCGGCTTTAAAAAAATCATTCTCTATCCAGAATTTATACATCTTGTCTTCAAATTCTTTTGGATTATAAGTCGTTGCTAAATTTTCTATCAAATTTATCCCTCCAGTAAAATTAAAAATACCCTCATCCTTATAAAAGGACGAAGGTATATATTCGCGTTACCACCTAATTTCCATATTAGTCAAAATATGGCTCTTAAAGACTATAAGGCGTCATCCTTTAAACCTACTTTCATTTCAGTTTAAATGCTCAAAAGCTACTTCACTAAATATTTAACTCAGAGCTTCCCACCAATCGCTCCTCTCTAAAGAGTATATTTAGTTACTCCTCTCCATCTCTGCATTTTATTATTATGAAATAATTATAACCATAGACCATAGTTTTGTCAACTGTACGTCTTATATTCTCTTATTCTATTTTAAACTTTAATTTTCCTCTTTTTTCAATTTAATAAATATTGATAAATAATTTAAAAAGGCTAAAATATTAAAAACTAAGGTTAAGAGAAGTAAATTTCTAGAAATACTAACTCTTAATTCTATAGCAAAAGTGATTATTGTAATATAAAATAATATAGTTGCCATTTTGCCATAAAAATTTGATGGAATCACATACTCGTTTTCATCAAAATACATATATGCTCCACCTATTATCATTACCAGTTCTTTTAAACCTAAGGCCAATACTATCCAATTTGGTATTATTCCTTTATGAGCAAAACTTATTAATATTGTAAACACTACTATTTTATCAGCTAAAGGATCCAATAAAGCACCTAATTTTGTTTTCATATCAAAATTCCTTGCAATATACCCATCTAATACATCTGATATTCCTGCTATTATAAATATTATTCCTGCATATAAAAAACTATTATCCATATCTGAATAGAAAAAATATAGATATATGGGCATAAGAAAAATTCTTATAACTGTTATTAAATTAGGTAAATTCATTAAATCACTCCTATTTTATTAGTAGTCCTCCAAATATTATTTAAATTCTATTTCACCATCTTCTATTTTATCAATAGTTACTAGAGCTTCAAATCTTATTCCTTCATCTCTTAATGCTTTTCCACCAACTTGAAATCCTTTTTCAATGGCAACTCCTACACCTGCTAGTTTTGCACCTGACTTTTCTACTAATTCTATTAATCCTGTTATTGCCTTTCCATTAGCTAAAAAATCATCTATTATTAATACCTTATCATCTTCATCTAAATATTCTTTTGAAATCATCATCTTATAAGTTTTTCCACCTGTATAAGAATATACCTCTGCTGTATACTTATCATCTGATATTGTAGCTACTTCTGTTTTTCTTGCAAATACCATTGGTACATCAAAGTGCTGTGCAACCACTGTTGCAATTGCAATTCCTGAAACTTCTGCTGTTACTATTTTGTTTACTTCTATATCAGCAAAAAGTTTCTTAAACTCTCTACCTATTTCACCTAATAGTTTAACATCAACTTGATGATTTAAAAAACTATCCACTCTTACTATTTCTCCCTCTGCTATTTTTGATTTTTCTCTTATTGTATCTTTTAAAATTTTCAAATTTACCTCTCCTTACTATTTCTAATACATATTATAATTCATATATTTTTTTTTAGCAATTCATTTGAAATATAGGGGATTTATTAAGTGAATTATCTATTCCTTTAATCTCAATTATCATTTTTATAGAAGTAGTTTTTATATTCTCTCAATCTTTTTTCATCCTCTTGTTTCAATTTATCTCTACCTGAAAGAGATCCTAAATGATGAGTGAATTCATGTATTAAAGCTTCCCTCAGTTTTTCATAAATATAGCTATGCTCTTCATAACCATATGCTCTTTTAAAAGACCCATAGTAAATGGCAATACTTCTCCCTATATTAAAATTCCTATACTCTCCCAATACATATAAGGGACGTTCACTCCTACTCTTAGGATGAAGCTTAATATCTTCCTCTAATATTATTCCACCTGATAAATATTTGTAAAATTCTTTTGGGATTTCTTCTGATATCTTTTCTAACCATTGATGAAATTTCTCTATATCCGGGAAAAAGTCCATATAATATTCCTTTCTAATTTTATTAATTACTATTATCTTCTCCACCTTTATAATAAGTTCTCCAAATATCTTCATATTCAACTGCAGCTAATTTATTATTTTCAATCTCTTCTTTAGTAAGTGATCGTACAATTTTTCCTGACATACTCATAACCAGAGATCCTCTGTCTACATGAGCAGTTGAATTGTCTTGGATATTAGTATGCTTTCCTATGGGCACATCTTCCATATCAGCCCTTAAAATGAATATAGGCCAATTACTACTGCCTTTTAGCTATAGTAATTCCTCCTATAATGGTAGATGACTCCGAAACAAAAGTATCTCATATATATTCATTTTTCTATTTCTTATAATCTAATCATTTCCATCTATCTCTTCTAAATGTTTTCTTTTTAATATATAATTCATATTATTATTATATTCTTTTTTTAATTTTCTATTCTTAAAGAATGAAAGCACCATATTATATTGACTGGATAAT
>JARIDA010000077.1 GCA_029257065.1 Tissierellaceae bacterium
TGAATAACTTCCCCATCCTTATCTTGGAACTGATCTAAAAATGTAACCTTATCTCCTTCAACTACAAAACCATTAAAATTAACCTTTCTATCTTCTATATATGCGGCTTTTACATCTTCCACTGACATTCCTTCTCTTTCTGCTAAGTCATCAAAAGCCACTTCTAATTCTTCGTCATCTAAGTAAGCTGCCATATTATTCCAAACTCCATCCCAGTCGGATAATAGAACTTCATCTTCCATAATCTCCTCTGCTTCTGAATTCTCATCTTCATGAACAACTGGATCCTCTACAATTTCCTCTTCTGAACTTTCTGAACTTTGACAAGCTGTAAATACTACTAACATCATCATTAAAGATGCTAATAATAACATTCTTTTACTCTTAAACATTAATCATCTCTCCTTTTTATTTTTTGATACCAATTTTTCATACCAATTGGATTCTAAATTCATTATATTAGATACTGAGAATCATTATCAACTCTAAAAAACAAAAATACCTATCCAATAAATTAATCTTGCTTCTCTTTTCTATATTTTGTTGGAGTATATCCTGTTATTTCTTTAAAAGTTGTGGAAAATTTGCTAGGATTTTCATATCCTATTTTATGTGCAATATCCATAACGGATAATTTTGTCTCTCTTAATAGGTTCTTGCTTCTAAGTATTTTTGCTCTTCTCATATAGTCATAAACCGTGGTTCCATGAACCTTTTTAAAACTATTTTGAAGTCTATATTCACTAATGTCCAATATATCTGCTATTTCACTCACAGTAATATGGTCCTCTAAATTGTCCTCTATTATCTTTCTAGCTTTTCTCCCATAGCATATTCCATATCCTTTTTTTTTCTTATTTCTACCTTTTCTCTCTCCTAGTCTAGAATTAATAAACCAATTTAAACAGGAAAATAGTTGTCCTTTGAGATTGGTGTAATCCAAAAAGTTATTTATTTCTAAATTATCCATCTCCCTTATACTGTCACTGTACATCTCCATGGCATAGGGAACTTTTTCTATAATAATTTCTCCTCTTTCACATATATTGTCCATATAGGAACTACAATCCGATTTCTTACAATTACAACTCCTACTACAATGGATAAAATCTCCAAAGCAACTTAAATCTAGGAAATAATATAAAAAATCAGATTTATCAGTCTGAATTCTATAGTCATCTTCAGGTCTAAAATAAAACACATCTCCCGCTGCTATTTTATGTCTTCCATTATAATCTATAATTTTTTCTCCATCTAAACAGAATCCTATTATCAACAAATCACTTTCCTCAGTATAATCCATCATCATATCCATTTTAGATCTGAATTTACATATACTCACATCTAGATTATTATCTATAAAAAATCTTGTTATATCAGACCTTTTACCCTTCTGAAACAAGCTATATTTCTCTCCTGATATTATTTCCCATTTTTTGCAATTTTCACTGTTTTCCAGTCTATTAAAATATGATTCTACTATTTTGCTTCTCTTCATTTAAAATCCCTCCCACTGATAATGGTTATCACTATAGCATGTATATATGAAAAAAACAAGACTGACTCTAAGAGTCAATCTTGTCTTTATTTGAATATTCCCAAATTTATCCATTTAATATTTTTTCTGCTCCATAGTCGGATCCTCTGGACTGTGATACTTTTTTCCAATGCTCCAGTTTAGACGAGGATTGGTTTTCCAGTTGAATAAATGACCTTTCTAAATCCATCTTAGTAAATCCATTTGGATCTAAAATCTCAGCTAAAACATTTTTTTCCATATCATAGGCTATATTAAATTGATCACTGGAAAATGGTAGGATAATCATTTTCTTTCCATAATACATGGCCTCTGTTAAAGTATTACAGCCTCCATGAAAAATCACCATATCCATATAGGGCATGAGGGCTTTTTGTGGAACAAAACTCTCTATTATTGTCCTTTCATCCGAATATTTAATAAGTTTTTCTCTATTTTCCCCTGCTGAAACCACTAATATGGCTTCCGGATATATTTTCTTTGTATAAATTATTAACTTTTCCAAAACATCCTCCCTATTGGATAGAAAAGTTCCCAGGCTTATAAGTATTTTCTTCTCTTCAAACTCAATCCTTTCTAGCCAGTCTCCACTTAACTCTTCACTCTCAAAACAATTTCCCAGAAAAATTTTTCTAATCTCTTTGAATTTATTCTCCCTATTATTAAAATCAAAATAATTGTAGATAATAGCCTTTTCTGACACTAGGGAAAATGCATTTTCCACTTTCTCAACTGAATCCCATTTCTCTATGGTAGAATTAAAAACCTGGGTAAATTCTTTCTCCGTATTAATTGCTACTTTCATAAGCCTATCTAAGTCCTGCTGTGATACCTTAATCTCTGAAGGCCATTTTGGAGGAACCCCATACTGTATTCCATCTTCAGGAATAGTATTTGGATGTGGAGGACAAAAGGTTATAAAAGGCAGTCCTAGGCAATATAGGCTTAGTGTAACTGAATAGGACAATACATCCACAATATAGAGATCAATATCCATTGATTTATCTATATTTCCTATTTTAGCTAAAAGTCTTTCAGGATTGTAAAGCATATCCGCCCCTCTGTGTTTAGACTGGGCTATAAGTGTTTCCACTGCTCCCTGTCTTGTAGCCGCAAAGAATTCATCCAGTCTTGACCTTTCACTTTCTGGTTGCTCCGTCCCTTCCGCCACTCCCACATTTTTATTTTCACTTATATCTATTTCATAAAATTCTAAATCTTGTTCCTGAATCTGACTCTTAAATTCCAAACTACAACCAAAAGTTACCCGGGCACCTTGTCTTTTAAAGCTCTTTGCCAGGGTGATCAGTGGATTGAAATGTGAATAAAAGGGTGGGCTTATAAAAAATATATGATTATAATTCATCTGTTTTCTCCTTTAATTCTAAATAAAACTCTAGAAACTTCTCTCCTATTTTCCTAATAGAAAACAGTTCTTCCACACTTCTTCTTCCATTATTTTGAATTACATTAAATTTCTCTCTATCCATTTCCGGATCATATAGATTTTCCTCCACATCTTTCCTTATACTCAAATGGTTCTTCGTATCAATTAAAAATCCGTTTTCACTATGATTTAAATAGGATTTAACTCCTCCATTAATAGGAGCAAACATTAGGAAACCTTGGCACATGGCTTCCAATATAGCTATTCCAAATTCCTCTTTTATACTTGAACAAATATACACATGGGGATAATTAAAAGTATTTTCCATAATGCTCTTTTGAAGGGATATTACCCTCTCATTGATCATGGCTCCCTTATGGAAAAATCTATTCTCCATATGAGGATTTTCACTTTTAAATTTTTCAAAAAATCTAATTGTATCCATTTCCTCTCTATTTGGTCTTTCTAAATCTCCTCCTATAATCAAAAGATTATGGGTTTCAAATAACTTAGAATTATTCCATGCCTTCAAAAGCTGCTTTTGACCCTTTTGTTCTGATAGTCTACCTACATTTAGTATTATAGGTTTTTTAAAAAAATCCACATGAATGAAATTAGCTTTTGTAAAATCCTTCAAATCTATTAAATCCTCATCACTATCCATTCTTATTCCTTCCCCAAGCATTTTTACTTTTCCACTTATTATCTGCTGTTTGAAATTGGGAAAATATTTTTCTAATTCTTTTCTCACCTTTTCATTTCCAATTCCCACTATTGCATCTGATTCCTGTATTAATTCATCACCTATTTTTATCTTATTTAACTTTTCAATAATTTCTTCCAATTTCCATCGATTAATATTCTCATCTCCTGAGGGCATATTTCTATGTGGATCAGGGGCCAATGTGAGTACAAGCTTTTTATTCCATTCTCGACTTAATTTTCCCACAGCTTTTGATGCATTGTCCAAGTATCTTATATGAAAAATATCTGGTGCGTTCTCCACCCTTTTAAAAAAGTTGCTAATTCCCCTTTTTATAACCAACTCTTTTTTAACAAAGGAATCGGATTTTTCCCTATTCAAATAAATCGGAAGTCTTACAAATATGTGGTTCTCCCCATAATGACTTATAAATGTCTTTTCCAATTTATCAGTGATTGTAATTGTAAAAACATAGGATATGTCCTCTCCCTTAGACACCTCATCTCCTAAACTTCTAAGTAATATTGCTAAACCTCCATTGTTCCCCTTTCCACTATCTTCAAAGTCCCCATAGAACATGGATTGAAGTATGGACAGTTTATCTCCCTTAAATATAATCTTTCCATTTAAATAATCTAAATATCCTTCATAGAATTTTCTATTACTATCATTTATTATGCCTAAATGTTTAAAATATTCATATACCTTTTCCCTTTCCCCACTCTCTATTTGAGCAAATAGAGAAAATATTTGGATCTTTATATTCTCTGGATAATCTCCCCTTAAAATCTCTTCTAATTTCTCCTTTAATCCATACTTTTTAAATTTCACCATATATTCAATTATTATGTAAATAATGTCATAATCTAATTTATATCTTTCTAAAAGGTATAATAATTCATCCTCATTCAGAATATCTAAATTTACTTCTATACATATATCAAGAATATGATAAATCATCTCATTATTATATTCTTCATCTAATATAGAAGACTTTATTAACTTTTCCATTTTACTCTTAATACTTTCATCCATATATTCTAGAACTAAATTCACAATATATCTATCCAAATGTTCACTTCTTCCTAAGATTTCAAACATTTCACAAATATCACTCCCTTTCAGTATATCCTTATGCTCTATATTTCTAATTCTTTCCATATCCCTTATTATTTTGTTTCCATTCAATCTCTTATCTCTTTTTATATAATTTTCTAAAAACAATCCTTGGAAATCATTTGGATTCCTGCTCTTCTCTGTAAGATTTCTCATTTCAATAAACTTTTTCATCCTATCGCACCCGCCTTCTTCATAAACCCTTGAACTTTCAGATTTTTTCTAATTTTCACACACAACAATATTATATCATATGAAGAGTTTTAATTTTGACTTTTAAATCTTTCCATGATACTATTCTCATAGTGACTATAGTTAGTGTGAGAATAGTGGGAGAGGAGGATGGATTTGAGTAAAAAAGAAGATTTTATTTGTATGGATAAGCACAATAAAAAAGGTAGGTTTTTAGAAGCCTGCTTGCTGTCTTTGCTAAAAGAGGAAAAAGATTATGGATATGGACTTGTAGAAAGATTGAAGAGTTTTTATTTTAATCAGGATACAATAAATATGAGTGTTATATATAGAAATTTAAAAAATATGGAAGATGATGATTTAGTTTTATCTCAGTGGATGGAAAGTGAAGAAGGTCCTGATAGAAAAATCTATTCTATTACATCTAAAGGCGAGAAGGCTTTGGACTGTTGGATTATTCTACTAAAAGATAGAAAAAAACGAATACAATCTATTATTAACAAATATGAAGAATTAAAATAAATTTAATATGGAGGGAATTATATGCAAAATAAACTTTTTTACATTTTGGCAACTGTATTGGTTGGGATATCATTTTTTAAAGATAGAAATAAGACAAAAATCGCCCTTATGAAAGCTTGGAAGTCATTTCAAAATATACTGCCACAGATGCTAGGGATTATTACTTCTGTTGGAATTATAATAGCTTTTTTAAATCCTGAAAGAATAAGCTCTATTATTGGAAGTTCATCAGGTTGGTTTGGAGTTATTCTTGCAGCCATAGTTGGATCATTAACACTTATTCCAGGTTTTGTAGCATTTCCAACAGCTGCCATTCTTTTAGAGAACGGAGCAGGCTATATGCAACTGGGAGCATTTATATCTACTCTTATGATGGTAGGATTAATGACAGCTCCTATGGAAATTCAATTCTTTGGAAAAAAATCCACTATATTGAGAAACTCTTTGGCTTTCCTATTTTCTCTTATAGTAGCATTTGTTATTGGAAAGGTGGTTGGATAAATTGAGATTTATTAAAAAATATTTAATTTTTATTATATCGGTTATAATTCTTGGAATAACTTTTATTTTCAATTCAGAAATAGGAATAACAGCTGTAGATACAATTGGCTTTTCCTTTAAGGAAATGTTTACAGTTCTACCTCCTATATTTATTCTTATAGGACTATTAGATGTTTGGGTACCAAGTGATACAATGGTTAGATTTATGGGAGAAGACTCTGGAATAGTAGGAATACTAATTTCCATATTTCTTGGATCAGCTGCTGCTGGACCACTTTATGGAGCATTCCCTGTTGCAGCAGTATTTATGAGAAAAGGTGTAAAACTGACTAATATTTTTATATTTATAGGAGCATGGTCCACAACAAAACTACCAATGCTACTATTTGAAATGACATCGCTAGGCACTAAATTCGCCCTTACAAGACTGGCAGTAAATATTCCTGGAATACTACTAATATCATATATAGTAAATAAAATGTTAAGCGAAGATGAAGTGAAAGAAATGTACAAAAACCTAGAAGACAGTTAAGAGTTAAGAGTCTAAAGTTAATAGTTTATATTTAAGGAAAAAGCCAGTAAAAGTTTAAAAAATTTTTACTGGCTTTTGTAATTTATATTTTAACTGTACATTTTAGACTTTTAACTATTAACTGAATCTATAAACTAATTTATATCATATCTTTTTAACTTTTCATATAGATTGGTTTTGCTTATTTTTAGAGCATCCATAGTTTTTTTCCTATCTCCTCGGTAAAAGTCCAGAGCATTTTTTATTGCTATTTTTTCCTGCTCTTCTAAAAAATCTCTTAATGGCAATACTCCATCTGTAGAAACTTTATCTCGATTAAAGTTAAGAGTTATATGTCTGGACATTATAATATTTCCAGTGGCTAAATTTACAGCTCTTTCCAATATATTTTCCAATTCTCTTACATTACCAGGCCAATCATATCTCTGTATTAAATTCATAGCTTCAGAAGAAATTCTTTTTTCTTCACAACCTATTTCTCTACATATGCGAGGTAATAATAGATTTACTAAAGGAGTTATATCTTCTTTCCGATCTTTCAGTTCTGGTATTGATATGGGAAATACATTAATTCTATAAAATAAATCTTCTCTAAACTCCCCTTTTGTCATTTCCTTTTCTAAATTCTTATTGGTTGCCGTTATAATTCTAACATTTGAATCAATCTCTTCCACTCCACCTACTCGATAAAAGCACTTTTCTTGAATCACTTGTAAAAGCTTAACTTGAAGATTTTGAGGAATATCTCCAATCTCATCTAAGAGTATGGTTCCACCCTCTGCAATTTCAAAAAATCCTTTTTTCCCTCCACTTCTAGCTCCTGTAAATGCACCTTTTTCATATCCAAAAAGTTCAGATTCCAATAAACTATCTGGAATAGCTCCACAGTTCACATGTACAAAGGGTTTATCTCTCAATTTACTATTTTTATGAATAGCTTTACCCAGTATTGTCTTACCTGTACCACTAGCCCCTAAGATCAAAACATTGGAATTGGTTTTAGCAGCTTTTAATGCCATTCTTTTAACTATTTGCATACTTTTACTAGTACCAACAAAATTTGGAAAAGCTTTTTTCAACATATCCTCTTCCAATAATTGTTCCTCTACCTTTTTTAAATCCTTAGTTAACTCATCTCTCTCATCCATAAGTCTTTCAAGCTCGGTAATATCCTCAACTTTTAATGCAGCTCCAACTCTTTCACCCTTATCTTCTATATGTATTAAGCTACAAATAGTAGGATATCCATTTATCTCTTCAAATTTATCTGTATATTTAATGTTTTTTCCCCTTGCACTTTCAAAAAACTGTTCAATTATATAGTCACTTTTATGAATGTCATAAATATGCTCACCTATAACATCAAGAACCTCTGTGTTTTTTCCCTTAGCTCTATAATTTTTAAAGTTTAATACTTCATTTATACTTTCTCTTCTAGCAGTATATCCATGGCCTTGATAAAATTTCAAATCTTTTTTTTCACCATCTAAAATCACCATATGACCTATTGCAGAAATATAGTTCATTTGGAATTCCTTATCATTAACTATAATTTTCATGCTTCTATTTATAAAATCAATTTCTACTTCTATTTGAATATCTAAAAAACTCTCCTTAAGCTTTAAATAATCCTCTCCATGTCCCTTTTTCAAAGTTTTATAAATAGGATTTATCTCTCCATCCCCATTAAAAATACCTATTCCAATAATTGCATCTCCCTGCTGAATATTCTCATCTCTAATACCCAATAACTCTAAGGATTCCCCATCCATATTACCATCATCTTTGCCTATATCATTATTGGCTATAATAACTATATCCTCATTTTGAATTTGTCCTTCATCATGACTTATTTCATAATCATCATTTACACTAATACCAAATATTTCTCTAGCCTTCTTATTATAAATCTGTATCTTACCCTCATTATCTATTACTATAAATCCTTCAGACATAATATCAGTAAACATACTCACATATTTCTCTGAATTAAAGTTCATCAA
>JARIDA010000009.1 GCA_029257065.1 Tissierellaceae bacterium
ATTATATTTGGTTTTAAAATTTCAATATCCAAATCACTATGAGTAGAAAATATAAGTGTTTTGCCTTTTAATTCCTCCTTTACAAATTTAAGAGTTACTAGATGAGTCCTTCTATCCATATCTTTAAAGGGCTCATCAAATATATATAAATCTGAATCCTTAAGGATTGCCCTTAAAATAGAAATTCTCCTCTTCATTCCTCCACTTAGTTGATTTACAACTGTTTCTGGAGGAATATTTAAATCCAATCGTTCTAAATATTCCTCAATGGAATCATTAGTAATTTTATCTTTTAAGACAAAATTTAGATTATCAGATATGGAATAATTTTCCAGTAATCTATCTTCTTGAAATACTACAGATTTATCCTTAGGAAGTCCAATTAGATTTCCAGTGTAATTCTTATCAATTCCCATTAATATATTCAAAAGCGTGGTTTTTCCAATGCCAGATTTACCCATAATGGCATTGAATATATTTTTACGAAATTTATAATTAGCATTTTTAAATATTGATTTACTATCATAATTTTTGTTGAGATTTTCAATCTTTATATATTTCATTAACTCAGCCCTTCCATAATTTTTCTAATAATAAATTGGAATAAATTTGCTAATAAAATTATCATAAAAGTCCAAGCAAATAATTCCCCAGTATTAAGATATAATTTAGAATAGTAAATATTCTCACCTATGGAATTATTAACTAATCCTAAAACTTCACCAGAAACCCCAGATTTCCAAGCCATGCCAGATGTGACCATTATACTTGGAATTAAGAATTCCTTTAATCCATCCCAATATAAAAACTTGAAAATGTTTGATCTTTTAGCATTAAATACATGGGCCATTTCTAATAACTTCTTATCCACACTCTTTAAACCAGATATTGAAGAGAAATATATATTGGGAAGAGATATAAATAGTACAATGAAAATTGAAAGCTTACTAGAATTTATCCATATTAATAGAACAATTGTTATTGAAGCTATAGGAATAGAGCTTATTAGATTTATTGGAAGTTGGATAATTGACTCTAATATAGGAAAAAAATAGCTAATTATTCCTAATAGGATTCCTAATAAAATGCTTATTAAAAATCCAGTTCCAATATTAACTATAGAATTAAATATACTAATCCAAAAGAATTCTTTTTGAATCAAATTAAAGAAAATCCTTAAAACTTCCCAAGGATTTGGTAGTAAAATATTATTATCAATTAAATGGGACAATATTGTCCAAAAAGAGATCCAAAAAATAATACTGAATAATTTTCTTTTTAATTTATCTAAAAATACAAAAGAATCCATATAGAACCCTCCAATTCACTATTATTATAACATTAATAATCTAATAATATAGAATTAATGATATAATAATCTTAATTAGGAGGGATACATATGAAAAAGAGAATTTTAGGTAGAACTGGATTTGAAGTCTCCATAGTGGGTTTTGGTGGTATACCAATACAAAGAGTAGATGAAGAGCAGGCTTTTAAACTTTTGCAGGAGGCATATAATCAAGGAATAAATTTTATTGATACTGCAAGAGGATATGAGGAAAGTGAAAATTTAATAGGAAAGGCAATGGAGAAGATAGGTAGAGAGAAATTTATATTGGCTACAAAGTCTATGGCTCGAACTTATGAAGGAGTTAAAGCAGAATTTGAAAAGAGTATGGCAGATTTGAGAACTAATAGAATAGAATTATTTCAATTCCACAATGTAAAAACAGAAGAGGAGTTAGAAATAATATTAAGTGATAAAGGGGCTTTGCGAGCAATTAAAGAATATCAAGAACAGGGAAAAGTGATTGAAATCGGAATAACCAGCCATAGTGTGGATCTACTGGATAAGGCTATTGATACAGATGAATTTAGTACAATTCAATATCCATATAATCCTGTGGAAAGACAGGGTGAAGAGGTGTTTAAAAAGGCAAAAGAGAAAAACTTAGGTATAATAATAATGAAACCCTTAGCAGGTGGAGCTATTGCAAAAGGTGAACTTTGTCTTAGATTTATATTTGAAAATGAAGATATAACAGTGGCTATTCCAGGAATGGCAAGTGTAGATGAGGTAAAAGAAAATGTAAATGCAGGTATAAATTACAGACCATTAACAGATTCAGAGCGAGCTGAACTTAAAGAAGAGGTTGATACTTTAGATGGAGAGTTTTGTAGAAGATGTGGATATTGTGCACCTTGTACAGTGGGCATAGATATTCCCACACAGTTTTTAATGGAGGGTTATTATTTAAGATATGACTTACAAGATTGGGCTCTTTCCAGATATGAAAAGATGGAAAAAACAGCTGGGGATTGTATCCAATGTGGTGAATGTGAGCCAAGATGTCCTTATGATTTACCAATAATGAAAATGCTTAAAAGAGTGGAAAAAAACTTAGGATAAGAAAAAAGCTAGGAAATTTCCTAGCTTTTAATATTAATAGTAAAAATCTTCTTTTGGAATAGATCCGCCCACTAAATCAGCTTTAAAATTATAGAGATTAGTTAGATAGTCCTGTAAAAGACTTTTCATCTCTTCACCCTTTATAAAGCTAATATTACAATTAGGGATTGAGTATTTACCAATTCCTTCAGGAATTATTCCCATAGATTCAACAATTTCCCCAGTTTTTTCTGGTTCTGTTTTAGCGAACTCCATAGAATCTTCATATTCTTTTAGAAAAATTTCTAAAATATCACTATTTTCTTCTAAAAACTCACGTCTTCCAACTAAAACTCCAGTGACCATTGAATTGCCATTATTTAATTTTTCCCATTCTTCATTCATATCAAATATAGTTCTAATATCTGGATTTCCCTTTTTAACCACAGAGACAAAAGGTTCTGGAAGCATTGCTATAATGTTACTCTCTGTCTTTAAAAGAGCAGCAATTTCACTAGCCTCTGATTTATATTCTACTTTAACGTCTTCTAATTGATTACCTTGGATAAAAAGATTTAAAACCCCTTCAGGTGTAATTCCCTTACCAACAGAGTAAATGGTTTTACCATTTAAATCTTCTATTGAATTAACATTATTGTCGTTTTCAACCATATATAATACGCCAAGAGTATTAATTGAAATTACTTGTATATCTCCTTCACTTTTATTATATAGTGTTGATGCTAGATTAGCAGGGATTGTAGCAAGGTCTGTCTCACCTTTCATAAGTTTTGTAACTACTTCCTCTGCTAGTCCAAATTGCTCAAAATTATATTCAACTTTGTTATTATCAATTATAAATTCCTCATCGTTATTTTCATGATCATCTATCATTTTGGCTAATCCAATTGTGGTAGCACCTTTTAGAGAGCTTATTTCAACAGTTTGAACTGATAGATCTTCTTCCACTATTTCATTAGAATTACAGCCAACTAGAACAAATGCACTTAAAAAAATTAAAAAAATACTTTTAATTGTTTTATTCATATGATTCTCCTTTATTTTATAGTATAGGTCAGTTTGAACAAAATTAATGAAGAAATGAGGCTAAGCCTTCTTAAAGAACTTAGCCACATAGTCTAAATAATAAGCTCTTCAATAGATATCTTCAAAATGTTGGTGGCATTTCAAGTAAATTAGGACTATTATTTTGTTAATGTTGACTCTAATTTGATAAAATAATTTTGAAGATATCTATTATAATAAAGGCTTTCAAATATCTATTTTAGATTAGTATTGCATCTTAGTCAATATGAACTTAAGTTAGATAGATAAATCTTGAAGAAATAAGGATTTAAATATATACTAGTCTATATATGTATAAATATATGGAAAGGACATGATTATGAATAAAAAGAGAAATTTTAAAAGATATATTTTTTTAGGAGCTTTAATTTTAACATTGAGTTTAACAGGATGTGCGCAAATAAGAGATAAAATAGCTGCTACTAAAGGAGAATTAGTTGGTAATCATTTTAAAATATCAATATTTGACCACTATGGTAGTAAGACATTGGATATGGATGGGAAAAAAATATCTGTGGCTGTTTTAAAGGAAAATAGGGATAGTAGTGAGGATGAAGCAAGTTATGATTCCTCTGTTTTAGAAATAACCATAAATGGAAGACAGATGATACAGGTGGGTAATACTATGATTTTTGCTGAAGATGGACTTGATATGATAGAAGATTTTCAGATGGATAGTGAGATCCAGGTGGATAGTGGAGGATTTTTAACTCCAGTAGATAGATATATAAATGATATAAAAAACAAGATAGGTAAAGAAAAAACTGTAATACTATCAAGTCCAAAGGGAATACCTATAGGAGTTTTTCAAGGGAAAAAAGTATATGCAACAGTTCCTAAAAACTTACCTAAAATGACAAGATTAAATATAGATGGAAAAAGTCTATATATTCATAGAGCTAATTATATGATATTAGATACAGATATAATAAATTAAGGAGTGAGTATAATGAATAAAATACCAATTTGTCCAATATGTGATTCCAAATATACATATGAGGATGGCCATTTAATAATATGTCCAGAGTGTTCTTATGAATGGATACCAGTTTCTGAATCTGAGGAAAAAGAAGAATTAAAGGATGAAAAGATATATAGAGATGCACATGGTGCACAGCTTAAAGATGGTGATTCTGTAACTGTAGTAAAAGATTTGAAAATCAAAGGAAGTTCTGAAGTAATTAAGAGGGGTACAAATATAAAGGATATAAAGTTAAAAGATGGAGATCATGATGTGGATTGTAGAGTTCCAGGAATAGGAAATATGGAGCTGAAATCTGAATTCTTAAAAAAGATTTAACTTAGAGGGAAGTGGTTGTTTGAGCTTAAGGAGAAATTTAATACTCAATACTTATATGGAATCAGGTGTGAGTAAAAATGAAATAATAATAGATGATAAGGAATATTTTATAACAGAAAAGTTGAGAAAAAAGTTGAGATTTAGAAATAATATAATCTTTATAGAAGTTGTCTTATTAGGTGTTTTATATAAATACTTATTGGAAAATGGTCTTAGAGAAATAATATCCAATAAATTTATAACTGGACTACTATTTATCTTGATTGGAATGATATTAGTAATATTTACAAGTAGCAGAATACTGAGAAAAGGTATAGAGAGAGAATTAATTCCTAAATAATTATGAAATGTTAAACTTGCAAAAGAGATGTTTCAATGTTATGATATTTTTAATTGAATATAGTGTTATACAATACAAGGGAAGTTGGTTAAAATCCAACACGGTCTCGCCACTGTAGTGAGGAGTGTTTAAAATTATGCCACTGAATAATGATAATTTGGGAAGGCTTTAAACATGATGAATCTAAGTCAGGATAACTTTTGTATGGCAAAAAGGTTAAATTAATTCACGATGTATGAATTTAATTTATTTTTTAATGCTTATATTAAATCTATAATATCCTAGGATTATATTTTAATAAAGCTGCTAAAAATATTAAGTTTATACGAGAGTATAAACTTTTTTTATTTAAAAATAAAAAAAGTAATTATAATTCTATATTCTAAAAAACTTAATATAGGGGGAAAAGAAAATGAAAAGAAGAATGAAAAGTATTTTATTATTAACATTAGTATCGATTTTAGGATTAACATTGGTAGCTTGTGGTGGAGATAAGCCAGAGGAGCCAGAAATGGTAGCACAGGAAGAACAAGAAGATGAAGATGAGCATACTCATGACGCACCATTTGAGTGGAGAGGTACTTATGAATTTGAAGAGGGAGAATACAAGATAAAATTCAATAAAAATGATGGAGATGCACATATGGCAATGGGTTTCTTGAAAACAGATGCTCAAATAGATGATTTTGAACATCACGCAGCACATATGATGGATGAAGATTCAGTTATGGAAGATGTTGAGAAAGACGGAATATTCGAAGCAAAACATGAATATGCTTATGAATTAGAATTAAATAATGAAACAGCAGAATTTACATTTACAATAGCTGAAGGAGAGTATTATGTATTCACAGAACATTTTCCAGAAGAATTTGATTTAGAAATAGTAGATGCAGATGGAAATGTATTAGAAGCAACAGATACAAAAGAATATGATGAGGATTACGAAATTTAATTGGGAGGTATTTTATGCACTTAGCGGATGGTGTTTTAAATACACCTGCAGTAGTGGCAACATCAGTTGCAGCAGGTGCTTTAATTATAAATTCTATTAGAAATATAGATAATGAAGAAATACCAAAAATAAGTATAATGGCAGCAGCATTTTTTGTATTTGGACTTATGAGCTATCCAGCAGGTCCAAGTACAGTTCATCCATTATTAGGTGGATTACTAGGAATAATGTTGGGATGGAGAAGTCCTCTGGCCGTCTTTATTGGACTTTTATTGCATGCAGCAATATTTCAACATGGTGGATTTACAACAATAGGAATAAATACATTAATTGTTGCCATACCTGCTATAATAGGTCACTTATTTTTCAAGTCGGCAATGAAAAAAGATAGAAGTATCTCGATTAGTGCAGGAATAACTGCAGCTCTTTCAGTTGCACTTACGGTGGTTATATTATTAACAGTATTAGCAATGGTAAATGAAAACTATAAAGAAATAATATATATATTGGGAATAGGGCATATTCCATTATTAATAGCTGAAGGAGTTTTAACGGGTATAGTTGTAAAGTTTTTGAATGATACAAGACCAGAAATCCTCTCTCAATACAATATAAAAAAACAGGTGTGATTAAATGTTAGAAGATCAGGCATCATTATTAGATAAAACACTTCCACAGATAGATAAAAACTCCTGGATTCATAAATGGGAATCCAGATGTAAAGCAGTAACTTGTGTATTATCCATATTTCTAATAGCATCAATGGAGTCACCAATATTACTAATGGGGATTTATTTAACCCTATTAGTAATGGTTTTATCCATGGGATTGTCAGTGAGAGAACTTATAAGAAGGACGGCTCACTTACTTCCCTTTATAATACTTATGGCTTTACCAATAATTTTAGGTGGAGGATTTCCTTTGAAAAGGGATAGAATATTATTGGCAACACTTTTAGCTTTAAAGAGTTTGTCAGGTCTATATATAATGTTTATTCTATTTTTTAGCCAATCAATCCCTAAATTATTAAATGCATTGTCATATATGAAAATTCCAGATGTGTTTATGAGTATAATGTTTCTGACTTTAAGATACATTTTCATATTAGGTGAAAAACTTAGAAATATGTATAAAGCATTGATATCTAGATTATTTAAACCAGCATTGGATAGAAAAACATTTAATGCAATGGGTGGAGTTGTTGGAGGAATATTGATAAAATCATTTGATACCTCAGATATAGTTTATAAAGCTATGATATCTAGAGGTTTTAATGGTAAAATGCCAGTATCTAAACCAGAAGAAATAAAATTGTCAGATCTTCTAAAAAGTGGAATCATACTAATAGTAATAATATTTATATTGATACTTGAAAGACGGTGGTTTGTATGAAAGAGATAGATATAAAGAACTTGAAATACACATATCCAGATGGGACACTAGCAATAGATGACATGTCCATGAATATAAAGGGAGCAAAAAAAGTTGCAATTTTAGGTTCTAATGGTAGTGGTAAGTCCACATTACTTCAGCATTTAAATGGTTTAATTCTGCCTCAAGTGGGAAATATATCTATAAATGGAAGAATAATAAAAAAAGAAAATTTAGAAGAGATTAGAAAAACTGTAGGATATGTTTTTGATAATCCAGATGATCAATTATTTTCTACTACAGTTTATGAAGATATTGCTTTTGGTCCTAGAAATTTACTTTATGATGAAAAAAAAGTTTCCAAAACACTGGATAGAGTAATGGACTTAGTCAATATAAGAGAGCTTAAGGATAAACAGCCTCATAATCTCAGTCTAGGCCAAAAGAGAAAAGTTGCCATAGCTGGAGTATTAGCTATGGAGCCAGAAATAATGATATTAGATGAGCCTTTTTCTGGTTTAGACCCAATTTCATTGGATCAGTTTTTAGAAATTTTTAATAGATTACATGAATTAGGTCACACATTAATAGTAACTACTCATGATGTGGATATAGCCTATGCATGGGCAGATGAGTTTATACTACTAAATGAGGGGAAATTAATAGCTCATGGAGATATTACACTATTAGAAAATAGGGAAATAATATCTAAGGCAAATTTAAATCTTCCCACTATATATGAAATATTTGAGGAGTTTGATTTAAAAATAAGATCTAAAAAACAGGCAAAAGAGTATATAAAAATGTTGATTAATAGATAGGGTGATTTTGTGAAAAAATTAAAAAGTTTTAAAGTATTATTAATGATAATGATATTAGTTATAGGAGTAAATACAGGAACTTATGCACATAAAATGATTATAAACCCAATAGAAGAGGGGAAAATTAGAGTTGAATATGATGGTGGGAATCCAGCAACTAGATCTAAAATAAGTGTTTATAACTCAGAAGATGAGTTAGTTGATGAAGGAGATGTGGATGAAGACGGAGTTTTCCAATATGATCAAAAAGAAACAGCTTATTTAGTAGCTGATGATGGAATGGGTCATAAGGATACTTGGGAAGCAGGTTCAAATGTGGAATCTTCAGATGGATCAAAATTGCCTAAAATAGCAGCAGTTGTAGTGGTTTTAGGAGCAGTTGCTTTATTTTTTAGCAAAAAAAAGTAAATATATAATTACAAATAATATTTAAATTTTCAAAAGCACTTATTTAAGTGCTTTTTTTATATTTATTTTTGGAAAAAACTAGAGAAGTGATATAATATATAGAATGTTAGTGAAAAATAGTAAAAAAGGAGGAGAAATGTGAGTACTTATTTTATACCAATAAAAACCGCAGTTATATTTTTTCCTTTTTTAGCATTGATTTTGACAATTCCATTTTTAATATTTCAATATAGAAAATATGGATATATTAATAAAATAAGATTGGTAGTGGTTTTCTCTTTTTTATTTTATTTGATATCCGCCTATTATATGGTAATATTACCTTTACCGAAAACAAGAGATGTTAAAAGTGTTCAAAGAGATGATATAGAATATACAAATCTGAAACCATTTAAATTTGTAGAAGATATAAAAAGAAATACGACGGCAGAAATAGAGGATCCAACTAGTTATAAGTATTTATTTACTGAAAGAGAATTTTTACAAGCCATATTTAATGTGCTATTAACTCTACCACTTGGGATATATCTTAGATATTATTTTGGAAGAGGGTTAATCGCAACAATTTTAATAAGTTTTACAGCCTCCATTTTCTTTGAATTAACTCAATTCAGTGGTCTATATGGAATATATAATGCACCTTATAGGGTTTTGGATATAGATGATTTAATTTTAAATACATTGGGAGGCACTATAGGATTTATATCAGCTCCAATTTTTACCTTCTTCTTACCAAAAGCTGATGAATTAGATGAAAATGTGGAGTTAGAAACGATGAGGGTTGGATTTCCAAGAAGATTACTGGCATTTACAATAGATATGCTAATAATGAGTTTTATTCCCTACTATAAATTGGATTTTAGAGTGAAATACGTATCTTTTTTTGTATATTTTATCCTAATAGCTTATATTACAAATGGCAGAACCGTAGGTCATTGGATTACTAATACAAAAATTCAGGGAAAAGGGGACAGAATTGGTTTTTTTGAAATATTTTTAAGAAATGGAATATTATTCTTTGGAATAATTGGGCTAAATAGATTGCTTGGAAATTTAATAATTTTAGATCAACAATTAGACCTATACTCTATGGCTCTATTTATAGCATTATTTCAAGTGGCATATATTATATATTTAATAGGAGACCTTATATATGCATTATTTCAAAAGGATAGATTCTTTTATGAAAGGCTTAGTAATACTAGAATAGGGATTTATGAGGAAAAAATAGGAAAAGAAGATAGAGATGGAGAAAAATATATGGAAAAGAGAGATAATATGAAATTTAGAAAATCTGAATATGAAGATATTGATAATATATTAGAAATAATTGAAGAGGGAAAAGTATCTTTGAAAAAAGCTCAAGTTCCACAGTGGATTGATGGATACCCGAATAGAGAAACAATTATGGAGGATATTGATAAAGGATATTCATATGTTCTCACTAATAATGATGAAATAGTAGGAACTGCAGCTCTTATATATGGGGTGGAAGAGACTTATAAGGAAATTTTCCAAGGAGAATGGTTGTCTGAATTAGAAGAATATGCTATTCTGCATAGAGTTGCCATAAAAGAGAGTGAAAAAGGTAAATCTTTGGCAGTTAGAATAATGGAATTTGTCCAAGAGGATGCTAAAGGCAAAGGGATGGCAAGTATTAGAATTGACACCCATAGAAAAAATAAATCTATGAAAAAAATGATTGAGAAGTCAGGATTTGAATATTGTGGGATAATATATTTGGAAGATGGATCAGAGAGAATAGCTTTTGAAAAGCTTATAAAATAAATATTTATAAGAAAAGAGAGGAAAAGAATGGATAAAAAATTTGATAAAAAGTTGCTTATAAGAACAAGAGGAATAAGAGAATGGAGAGGTGATACACCTTATAATAGATGTGAATCAACTCCCTATGCAGCTTTAGAAAGATTATTTGAAAGATATAGAATAGAAGAAGATGACAAATTAGTAGACTTTGGTGCAGGACGGGGAAGGGTTGCTTTTTATGTTCACAATAAATTTAACATACCTATAACAGGTGTGGAGCTTAATGAGACCACTCTGGATGAGGCACTGGACAATAAACAAAGATACAGAACTCATGCACATGACTTAGAGTCACCTATAAGATTTGAATATGGATACGCAGAGAATTATGATATAGATAAAGATGATAATAAATTTTATTTTTTTAATCCATTTCAAGCTCAAATATTTAAGGAAGTAGTGGATAATATTGTGAAATCTGCAAAAGAAGATCGTAAGGAAGTGGATATTATTCTATATTATCCTATGGCAGAATATAAAAAGTATTTAAGAGAAAAAACGAATTTTAAATTAATAGACAAAGTTTTATTAGAAGGTGTAAATGATAAGAAGGAAAAGTTTTTAATATATAGACTTGACCCAAATGAGACAGAAGAAAAAAACATTAAAAAACCAGAAGCCAAATTGGTTTTCAAGGGTAAGCGTAGAAATTAGGATGTAGATTAATAGCTATATTATTTGAGGAGGATTAAGATGAGAAAAAGAATATTATTATTAATTTTAGTAGGAATATTGACTTTCAATGGAAACACATCATTAGCTAGTTCTACAGAAAATAATAATTTAATCGAGGAAATAAAAGATATAAAAGTAGAAGATGAAGAGATAAAAGTTAGAAATAAAAATAAAATAGATATTATTATTCCTAAAATAAGGGGATTTAAAGATAGTTTATATGAAGAATCCTTGAACAATACTATTAAGGGAGAAGTAGAAGATGATATTGAGGAATTTAAAAGAGAAATAGAATTGAGAAGATTAGGTGAGAATTCAGAATTAGAAATAGAATATGAAATCAAATCTATGGGAGATATATTATCAATTGAAATAAGAAAATATGAAAAGTTTGAAGATAGAGCAAATGGGATGGAAGAGTCCAGATTTTATAATATTAGTAATTTAGAAAATAAAACAATTGAATTTGATGATTTATTTAAAGAAGATTCTAATTATAAAACTCTATTGGAGAAGATTATAAATTCGAAAACAGATAAATCTATAAAATTAAAAAATAATCAAGAATTTTATATAGAAGAAAATGGAGATTTAATCTTAATATTTAGAGATTGGGATAATAATTCTAAGGATATTCAGGAAATTAGAATTGAACTGGATCAAATAAGAGATTTAATGGTGGATAATGCTATTAATGAGGTGGAAATATTTGATAAAGAAATTAAATTAGATACAAGACAGGATGTGTTCATTATAATTCCACAGATAAGTGGCCTATCCAGTAAAGTCTATGAGTCAAAATTAAATAGAGAAATTGAATCCATAGCAATAGAGGATATAGAAAAGTTTGAAAATATATTAGAAAGCAATAGCACTACTGGAAGTTCGGAATTAAAGATAAATTATGATATAAAATATGATGGGAAAATAAAGTCTTTAATAGTTTCTACTTATAGATTTATATCAGGTGAAGCCAATGGGATCACTAGAAAAGACTATTATAATATAGATACTAGAGTAAATAAAACTTTAGAGCTTAAAGACTTGTTTAAATCAGATACTAACTATAAAAATGTGATAAATAAAGAGATAAATTCACAGATAAATCAGGATAAGGAAAAATATTTCCAAGATGGAAAAGGATTTAAATCTATAGAGGAGAATCAAGGATTTTATTTTGATACAATAGGCAATATAATGATAGAATTTCCTATTGGAGAAATAGGTCCGAGAAGCTCAGGAACTCCAGTATTTAAAATTTCCAATTATATATTAAAAGATATATTAAAGAGAGATATAGCTAGTAAGGGAGTATATGAATTAGGTAAGATAAAAGTCAATGATCAAGAGACTAAATTAAATAGTGAAATGTATTTTTCAGATAATGGAAATTTAATGATGCCTCTATCAGAGGCAGTGAAAGAGCTAGGATATAAGGTGGATTGGAATGGTGAAACTAGGATAGTAACACTTACAAAGGGAAATTCAACTACCAAGGTTTCATTAATGAAAAATATTTATAACCATAACAAGGCTACAATAATATTAGATGAGGAAGCCAGATCTGTGGAAGGAACAACCTATGTTCCAGGTAAGTTTTTTGAAGATGTGTTGGAATTAGAAGTTTTAGTTGAAAAAACAGGAACTTTAAATATAAAAGGATAATTTCAATATTTTAAAGGATATAAAATAGTGGATGATGATTCTATTTTATATCCTTTTTATTATTGGAATAGAAAAAGGGTATATGTAAAATAGATTGAAAAATTAATCAAAAGGAGGTAGTTTATGTTTACAATGGATGTGTCTTTGCCCTTGGCATTTGGAGCAGGCTTAGTATCATTTTTTACACCCTGTATACTACCTATGGTTCCAGCATATATAATGTATATAACTGGTTCAACTATGGAGGCAGATGTTAATAATAGAAGAATGTTAGCTCTATTGAGAACATTGGGTTTTGTAATTGGTTTTACAATTATATTTATGATAATGGGAACTTCAGCCAGTTTTATTGGTAGATTATTTATAAAAAATAAGGATATAATAGGAAAAATAAGTGGGATTGTAATGGTGCTTTTAGGACTTAATCTAATGGGTGTCTTCAAATTAGGTGGATTAAATAAGGAGAAAAGATTTAAATTACCTAAAAACACTAGTTGGTTTAGCTCCTTATTAATAGGAATGGCTTTTGCAGCTGGTTGGACTCCTTGTTTTGGTCCAGTATTAGGGGCTATTTTGGTCTATGCTGGAAAATCCTCTACTTTAGGAGATGGAGTTTTATTATTGTTGGTTTATTCCATTGGTATGGGAATTCCATTTATATTAACATCACTATTTATTAATGAATTTAATTCATTTTTAGTGAAAAATGAGAAGTTTTTTAAATATATTCCTAAAATCTCAGGATTATTAATATTAATTTTTGGAATATTAGTATATTTTGATAAAGTTATAAATATAAGTAGATTGTTAATTTAAGGAGGATATATATGAATAGAAAGACCAAATTTTTATTGGCAGGTATAATTATAGCTTTCATAGCTTTTTTTATAATATTAGAAAAAGATGAAAGTGAGGTTAAAACAGTAAATAATGAAATAGAAGATAATGTGGAACAAGTAGAAAAAGATGTGGATAAAGAAGAAGTTCAGGCAGAATCTGTAGATATGGGGGCACCAGGATTTACATTGGAAAACTTAGATGGAGAACAGGTATCACTATCTGATTATAAGGGAAAAATAGTATTTTTAAATTTCTGGGCTACTTGGTGTGGTTATTGTGATGAAGAGATGCCATATTTTCAAAATATGATGGATAACAATGAAGATCTAGTAGTTTTAGCTGTAAATGTTCAAGAGAGTAAAGACATAGTAAGTAAATATATTGAAGAGGGTGGATATTCTTTTCCTGTATTATTAGATTTAGAAGGAGAAGTTGGAGGAGAATATTTAGTAGGAGTACTTCCCACCACATATTTAATAGATAAAGAGGGAAATTTATTGGATCGAATGGCTGGAATGATGACTGAAGATCAAATGGAAGAAGTTTTAAATATAATAAGAGAATTATAATATAAATTGATATTATAAGAATAATATTATATACTAGATATTGATTATACTATAGCAGATGGGCGGCTTATCACCCATTTGCTTTTTTTTGTGTTAAAGGAGGACATGGTGAGTAAAGAAAAGAACAAAATAAGTAATGAAATATTTTTTAGAACGATTATAACATTGATTATTCCAATAACATTACAGAATTTAATTAGTTCATCATTAAATATGATTGATAATCTTATGATAGGTGAATTGGGAGAAGCTGCCATAGCAGGAACAGGACTAGTAAATCAATATTTTTTCATATTTACATTGACTCTGGCTGGAATAAATGCAGGAGCAAGTATATTTATATCTCAATTTTGGGGTCGTAGAGACGAAGAAAATATAGGTAAGATGTTAGGGCTGGATATTGTAATAAGTCTTATAGTAGGAATATTATTTTCTCTGTTGGCTTTATTTTATCCAGAAAAGGTAATGAGAATTTTTGTAAAAGATATAGAAGTAATCCGGATAGGTGCACAGTATTTAAAAATAATATCAGTGACCTTTATTATGACAGCAATTACCCAGGCTTATTCCACTGTATTAAGATGTACTGGCATAGCAGGAGCTCCCATGTATGGAAGTTTAATTGGGGTTTTAGTTAATGCCTTTTTAAATTGGGTTTTAATTTTTGGTAATTTGGGCATGCCTGCACTAGGAGTTCAAGGTGCTGCAATAGCAACTGGAATAGCTAGATTTGTAGAAATGATATTTGTTCTAGTAAATGCATATACAGTAACAGACATTTTACCTAGGAAAATAACCCATATGCTAAATTTTGATTTTAATTATATAAAAGTATATTTTAGAACTTCAATAGCAGTTATTTTAAATGAAATTGCTTGGTCTGTTGGAATAGCAGTATTTTCTATAATATATGCCCAAATAGGTATAAAAGAAGTGGCCAGTATGCAAATAGCTACTACAATAAACAATATGTTTATGGTTTTATCCATGGGAATAGCATCTTCAGCAGCCATAATAATTGGAAATAAAATTGGAGCAAATGAAGAAAACTTAGCTATGGATTATTCTAAGCGACTGACTATTTTGGCACCAATAGTAGGGTTGATTTCAGGAATAGGATTGTGGATAGCAGCTCCATATATAGTAGGATTATTTAATATAGATGAAAATACAGTTATTATGACCACGAATATTTTGAAAATCATGGCAATAATAGCTCCCTTAAGATTCTATAATGTCCTAATGATTGTAGGAGTATTTAGAGGTGGAGGGGATACCCTATTTACAATGCTACTTCAATTAAGTACAGTGTGGTTTTTTGCAATTCCAGTAGGATATATTTCAGCCACAGTATTTAATCTACAACTAGAGATTGTATTTTTAATAATGAGTATTGAAGAAATTATAAAACTTGGATTTGGAGTATATAGATTTAAATCTGGAAAATGGCTTAGAAATGTATTAGATGGCATATAAAAAGGCACTTGAGTGCCTTTTTTTAATAATTATTATAGTTTAAAATTTTTACCTTTCCATTTAAATAGTCAACAGCAGTTTCTGCCAATGCTTCCATTTCACTCTCTCCAGGATAAATATAGACTTTAGAAATCCAATCGATTCTTCTTCTAATTAAATGGACTAAAAATTCAGAGTGACTAAGTCCTCCTGTAAACAATATGGCATCCACATTACCTCTAAGCACTGTGGACATGGAGCCTATCTCTTTTGCAATCTGATATGCCATTGCTTCAAAAACTTCCTTAGCCTTAGAATCACCTGATTCAATAAGTTCCATAACTTCTATTCCACTATTGGTTCCTAAATATGAGAAAAGTCCACCTTCACCAACTAATTTTCTTTCTATTTCACTTTTAGTATATTTTCCACTAAAGCACATATTGACAATTTTAGCTGCTGGAAGTCCTCCAGATCTTTCTGGTGTAAAAGGGCCGTCTCCAGCAAGAGCATCATTACTATCTATCATTTTACCGTTCTTATGGACGGTTACAGAAATGCCTCCTCCTAAATGAACTATTATTAAATTTAGATCTTCATATTTTAATCTATTTTCCTCAGAGAATTTTTTTCCGATTGCTTTTTGATTTAGTGCATGTAGAATACTAGTTCTCTCCAAATCTTTAATTCCAGAATATCTGGCAATATCCTGAAATTCATCTGTAGTAGGAGAATTTGTAGATATGGTAGGAATATTATATTCATCTCCCAATTCAAAAGCAATTTTAGAACCAATTCCAGAAGCGTGAATTCCCCAATCTCCAGATTCAATATCTTCTATCATATTTTCTGTTATATTAAAAACTCCACTAGGCAGTGGTTTCCAAAATCCACCTCTAGAAACTATACAATCCAGATCTGTTAAATTAATATTATTATTATTTAAAAAATTTAACACATATCCCTTTCTATAGTCAGATTGATTAAAAATATTATTAAATTTATTTAACTCATCACTGGGATGTCTGATGGTTTCTTCATTAAATAGCTCTAAATCATTATATAGGGCTACTTTTGTTGATGTGGATCCAAAATTTAAAACTAAAATTTTTCTATACATAATAACCTCCTAAAATCAAACTGAGAATATTTAACTATTATAAAAACATTCCTCTAAATTTGGATAGAACAAAAAATGTGGAAATAAAAGAAATACCAGATATAAATAAATAAAGTGCTATAATGGTGTTAAGATAAATAGCTGAAAGTACAGGATTATTTATAAGCATAAAGCCAAATATAACCCCTATTATTCCAGTGATAAGTGCCAACCACCATCTTTTAATATCCAATTTTTTAAAATCTATTGCAGCAGCAATTTCAATAATTCCATTAAATAGAATCCAGAAACCAATCAAAATTCCAAAAGCTAAAGCTGATGTTTCTAAATTCCTATACATAATAGTTCCTAAAATAATGTCTAAAATACCACCAATTAAGAAGGAACCTGTTTTAAAAACATAAGAACTAAAATATCGGACTATCCTTATAATTCCAATTAAAATAAGAATAATTGAAAAGAGTTTAACAACAGCAATTGTTCCTTCAATAGGATTAAATAGATGTAGTCCACCTCCTATAATAAGTAAAATACCAATAAATAAAGAAAGCCATCTTGTGAAACTAATACCTCTCATTTAATCACCTCGATTAATTTGATTATACAGTTATATTATACCCGGACCTAAATTTTTCAAGCGATTGGGAAGATTCAGAAATCTCTCTTAATTCTATCATATCATTTTTTAAAAAAAATAAAAGCCTGAGAATTATATAATTCTCAGGCTTAATAATGATTTAATTTATCTTAAACATTGAATCTAAATAGACAAACGTCTCCATCTTGCATAATATAGTCTTTACCTTCTATTCTTAAAAGACCTTGGTCTCTAGCTTTTGCCATATCTCCATCACATTTCATTATAGCTTCATAGGAAATAGTTTCAGATCTAATAAAACCTCTTTCCATATCTGTATGAATAACTCCTGCAGCGGCTGGGGCAAGGGTCCCTTCCTTAATGGTCCAAGCTCTAGCTTCTTTTGGACCAACTGTAAAGAAACTCATAAGTCCCAGAAGTCTATATCCTGCTCGAACTAATTTATCTAAACCTGATCTTTCTAAACCTAGATCATTTAAAAATTCCATTTTTTCTTCTTCATCCAGTTGTGAAATTTCAGCTTCGATTTGTGCAGAGATAGTAACTACTTCTGCCTCCTCTTGCTTAGCATACTCTCTAATAGACTGAACAAATTTATTCTCCTCATTAGTAACTTCTTCTTCTGAAACATTAGCTACATATATTATTGGTTTTGAACTTAAAAGATTGAATTCTTTTAAAATAGCTTTTTCTTCCTTTGATAAATCAAGAGTTCTAGCAGAAATACCATCTTCTAAGGATGCAATTACTTTTTCTATTAAATCCAGTTCCAGTTGTAAGGATTTATCTCCCTTAACGGATTTTCTAACTCTTTCCAATCTACGCTCTAGAACTTCAACATCTGAAAGCATTAATTCTAAATTAATAATTTCAATATCTCTAACTGGATCAATTCCACCATCCACATGGACAATGTCATCATCTTCAAAAGCTCTTACCACATGAACAATTGCTTGAACCTCTCTAATATGTGCAAGAAACTTGTTTCCAAGTCCTTCACCAGCACTAGCACCTTCCACTAACCCAGCTATATCATAAAATTCTATAGCTGCAGGCATGGTTCTTTGAGAACCATATGCTTCTGCTAAATTATCAATTCTCTCATCTGGCACAGATACAACTCCAACATTTGGCTCTATGGTTGTAAATGGATAATTGGCTGACTCTGCTCCAGCCTGTGTAATAGCATTAAATAATGTACTTTTACCAACATTTGGTAATCCGACTATTCCTAATTTCATTTAATTTATCCTTTCTTATATCTTAATTTATATATTATTTATTATATATTTACGAATTTAAACACAATTCAACAAGTATATATTGTATTATAAAAAAGTAAAAAAAGCAAATAAAGCCTGTATAACAGCTTAGTTTCATTTTAAATAGGTATATATAAGATAGAATCTTAAAATGGGGTGAAAAAAGTGAAAAAATCAATAAACAAAGTATTTATCAATATATTGTTAATGCTTCTAATAATAATATCAATAAGTAAGGTTATTCCAATAATTAAACCAGTATTAGAAGTATTTTTCATGTTAATAGCACCAATTATAATCTCCTTTTTCATATATTATTGGTTAAGACCTATAAAGAGGAAACTTTCCCAAGGAAAATATAAGAAATACAGTGGAATTATATCTGCATTAGTTTTATTATTGTTTATAGGGATTTTAGCGGCTATAATATCATCAGCGGGAGTGGTTCTTGTAGATCAATTTAAGGATGTTTTCTTAAATAGTGATGGTATGATAGGTAATTATAAGGATATTATTCAAGAGCAATTATCCAATTTTAATATTAGTTCAGATATAACAAAAAAATTAGCCAGTGTATTAGAAAATGCAGTTGGTGGCATAGGTAATAGTGTGTTGGATATGTTTTCTGGAATAGGAGATTTTACAACACAAATAATTTTGATTCCCTTTATAGTATATTATTTGCTTAGAGATGAGAAATACGCATATAAAAAACTACAGTCATTTATACCAGATGACAAGAAAGACAGGGTAAACTCCGTTCTAGGAACAATAGATGGAATATTAGCCAGTTATATAACTGGACAACTATTGGTGGCTCTTATACTTGGAGGATTAATGTTTATAGGATTTTTAATATTGAAACTTCCAAATTCGTTGCTGATGGCCACATTTGTAACAATAACTTCAATAATTCCAATAATTGGAGCATTTTTAGGAGTTTTGCCAGCCATATTAACAGGGTTAACCATAGATTTATTATTAGTGGTTAAGATAGTAGTTTTAGCCACAATTGTACAACAAATTGAAAGTAATCTTATAACTCCAAATGTTATTGGAAGTAAATTATCTATTCATCCACTGACAATTATGATTGTTGTAATTGTGAGTATTAATTTAATGGGAATATTTGGAGCTTTTATAGGGGTTCCAACATATTTAGTCCTATCTACCATAATAAAGGAAATATATAAGTATAGATTTGAAAAAGATAAACAATAACTGGCATAGAGAGATAAAATTAGATAGAATAGAGATATGTGAAGATTAGGAATAAATAGATTTTTAAATATTTAAAAAATAGAAAGGGGATTATTTATGAGTAAAAAAATATTAATAATAGGTGGAGTTGCAGGTGGAGCATCAACAGCAGCTAGAGCAAGAAGAATTGATGAAGATGCAGAGATAATAATATTTGAAAAGGGACCTCATGTTTCATTTTCAAACTGTTCACTTCCATATCATTTAAGTGATGTGGTGGAAGAAATTGATGATTTGGTACTAATGCAACCAGATAATTTTGAAAAAGAATATAATATAGAAGCAAGAGTGAACAACGAAGTATTAGAAATTGATAGAGAAAACAAAGAATTAGTGGTTAAGAATCTGGAAACAGGAGGCACATATAGAGAGTCATACGATAAATTAGTCCTATCTCCAGGAGCAAGTCCTATAATGTTACCATTTGAAGGTAGAGAAAGTGTAAATCTTTTTACAGTTAGAAATGTACCAGATATAGGAATGTTAAAAACTCATATAAAAGAGAAGTCAGTAAAAACAATTTCCGTAATTGGTGGAGGATTTATTGGAGTAGAGGTAGCAGAAAATTTACAAATGTCAGGTTATGAAGTGACTCTTATAGAGGCTGCAGATCAAATAATGAGACCATTTGATTATGATATGGCACAAATATTACACAAAGAAATTCATGACAATGGTATTAATCTTCTAGTGGGAGATCCGGTAGATAGATTTAAAAAAGATACAGTGGTTTTAGCATCAGGAGAAGAAGTTCAAGCAGACGTTGTGGTTATGGCTATTGGTGTTAAAGCTGAAACCGGATTAGCTGAAGAATCAGGATTAGAATTAGGTAGAACAGGTGCAATAAAAGTTGATCATAACTACTTAACCAATGATAAAAATATATATGCAGTAGGAGATGCTATAGAAGTTTGGCACAAATTACTTCACAGACCTAGTACACTTGCACTTGCAGGACCGGCACAAAAACAAGCAAGAGCTGTGGCGAATCATATATTCGGTGGATGTGTACAGAGAACCGGAGTAATAGGATCATCTGTAATACAAATATTTGATATGAATGCAGCAGCTACTGGTTTAAATGAGTCTTTAATTAAAGCATCAGGATTGGATATAGAATATGAAACTATAACTGTAATTCCATCTGACAAGGTGTCTCTAATGCCTGATAGTCAGCCAATGCATTTTAAATTAATATTTGAAAAACCAACAGGAAAAATTTTAGGTGCTCAGGCAATAGGTAGGGGAAATGTGGATAAAAGAATAGATGTTATTGCAACTATTCTTCATTTCAATGGAACACTTAGAGACTTAGTTCAATTGGAATTAACATATGCACCACCATTTGGAACTGCTAAAGATATTGTTAATCATGCAGCTCTAGTAGGATTAAATATACTTGAGAGAAAATACGATCAAGTTAAAGTTACAGAAGTAAGAGAATTAGTTGAAAATGATGCATTTATAATAGATGTAAGAGATCAGGAAGAATGGGATGAAGGACATTTAATTAATGCAGTTCATATACCAATGTGTGAGATAAGAGGTAGATTAGGTGAGATACCAAAAAATAAACCAGTTTATTTACACTGTAGAAGTGGTCAAAGAAGTTATAATATAGTGACTGCACTACAAAATTTAGGATATGATAATGTTATAAACATTTCTGGAAGTTTCTTAGGAATATCCTATTATGAATATTTTAATGATGTTACTAAAAATAGAAAGCCAATAGTAACAGAGTATAATTTTGAATAATATAAAATATTAATATGAATATATCCTCTTATAGTGTTTAGGAGGATATTTTTATATTTAAATTGAATAAAAATACAGAAAGCTTTGAAAGTGTGATAAAATAGAATACTGATAGTCAATTATTGGAATTGAAATATATATTTAAGAGAGGAATAGATTTGGAAAGTCAATTTAATAAGGGAATAGAGTTAGAAAAAATAGAGAGAAGCATTATAAAGACATATAGAAAACACATTTGGGCAAGATTCATTCAGAGTATAAATGAATTTGACCTTATTCAAGATGGTGATAGGGTAGCAGTGGCTATATCAGGTGGAAAAGATAGTTTACTTCTGGCTAAATGTATGCAGGAATTTGCCAAATATGGTAAATGGGATATAGAACTGGAATTTTTGGCTATGGATCCTGGATATAGACCTGAAATAAGAGACCTTTTAGAGAAGAATTGCGAACATTTGGGAATACAGGTTAAAATATTTGATTCAGATGTATTTGAAGTGGCAGACAAATTGGCACAGGATAATCCATGCTATATGTGTGCCAGAATGAGAAGAGGTTTCTTATATGCAAGGGCAGAGGAATTAGGATGTAATAAACTGGCATTGGGACATCACTTTAATGATGTTATAGAAACCACCATGTTAAATGTATTATGCTCTGCTAATTTTATGACTATGATGCCAAAATTAAAAGCAGATAATTTTGAGGATATTGAAATTATAAGACCTTTGTACTATGTTAAGGAAAAGGATATTATAAGATGGATGAATAATACGGAGTTAACACCACTGGATTGTGCATGCACTGTTTCGGCAAAAGAAATTGGAAGTAAAAGAGAAGAGATAAAACAGTTAATACAAGATTTAGGAGAGACATTTGCTGATGTGGATATGTCAATCTTTAGATCAGCACAAAATGTAAATATGGATAGAATTATAGGATGGGAAAAAGATAGGGAAAAACATTCCTTTTTAGATGAATATTAAAAGATAGGATGATTATATGAAAAATTTTATGAGTTTAGGTATTAAGCAAGAATTACAAGAAAATTTAAGCAGAAGAGGCATAAAAGAACCTACTCCAGTGCAGAGTGAATCTATACCAGCTATACTTGCGGGAAAAGATATAATAGCACAGGCACAAACGGGAACAGGTAAAACATTAGCCTTTTTATTACCAGTAGTACAAAATATAAATACGGATAAAAATTATCCACAAGGATTAATATTAACTCCAACAAGAGAATTGGCTCTTCAAATAAGTAAAGATGCTAGGGAGTTAACCAAAGATACGGATATAAGCATTTTAGCAGCTTATGGTGGTCAAGATGTGGAAAAACAAATCAGACAGTTAAAAAGAGGAATACATTTAATAATAGCCACTCCAGGAAGGTTAATAGACCATTTAAGACGTGGTAGTTTAAGTATTAAGGGCATAGAATACTTAGTAATAGACGAAGCAGATGAGATGATAATGATGGGCTTTGGAAGAGATGTGGAGGATATAGTAGGAGCAACTACAAAAAACAGACAAACCATGTTATTCTCAGCTACAATATCAGGACAAGTTAGAGATATTGGTAAAAGATTTATGAAAAAACCAGTTCAAATAGAAATTAAAAGTGATAATATTACCCTGGATAAAATAGAACAGATAGGAATACGAATAGAAGAAAAGGATAAGGATGATAGAGTAATGAGCCTTATAGATCAATACAATCCTTTCCTAATGCTCATATTTTGTCGTACAAGAGAAGGTGTTACTAGAGTTTATAATAAGCTTAAGCAAAATAAATATAATGTGAATGAACTTCATGGAGATCTTTCTCAGAACAAAAGAGAAAGAGTTATGGAATCCTTTAAAACTGCAGAAATTCAAATTTTAGTTGCAACGGATGTTGCAGCTAGGGGGATTGATGTGGAAGGAATTACTCATGTTATAAATTATGACTTACCCAATGATTCTGATTCCTATATACACAGAATAGGTCGTACAGGTCGTATAGGAAATGAAGGAATAGCCATTACCTTTGTTACTGATAGGGATAGAAGAAGATTATCTGAAATAGAAGATAAAATAAAACACAAATTAAAACTTATAAATTAATAAAAAGCGTTACTTTTGAATAAAAGTAACGCTTTTTTTATATCTGAAAAGATTCATTTCCATATTTTAAATTAAATATTTTAGTATCTGAATTTTTCATTTTTTCTATAAATCGCTTATTATATTCATAATTATCTCCAAAATGCATGGGAAAGAAATAATCTGGTTTTAAGGTGTTAATAAAGTACTCACCTGCCAGATGGAAATTCTTCTCCAATCTAGGATCTACAGGAACAAAGGCTATATCAATAGGAGTTCCTATTAATTTATCCACTTCGAATTTATAATCCTTCTCTCTTTGTAATTCCTTTTCCTCTCCACTGTCTTCCCAGGCCCACCAATTCAGGTCTCCAGCATGAAAAATAGTCAATCCGTCAAGTTTTACCAAAAAAGAGGAGCCTTCATCTGTGGATCCTAGTATTTTAATTTCCATACCATTAAAATTAATCTCCTCATCTGGATGTACAAGTCGAATATTATCCGACTCCTGAATATTTTCCACATCATCACTAATCACATAATTAGCTATATCCTTATAATTAAATATTTCAGGATTGAAATGATCATCATGTCCATGAGTCACAAAAAAGGTTGTATTCTTATCTGGTATATCCAAATTACCTTTATAGTAATCAAAAACTAAAAAATCCTTATCAGTCTCTAATGTAAAACCACTATTGTAAATATATTCTACTTTTATATTTAACTTTTTCAAAAAATCACCTCTCTATTATATCTATATAGAATGATACCCCATTTTCCTCATTTCTAGCAAAAATAGAATAATCATGTATATCTAAAATTCTCTTAACAATGGACAATCCTAAACCAATCTCTCCATTTTTACCCTTATGAAACTTTTCAAATATAGTATTAATGGATTCATTATCTAAACTTTCACCATCATTCCAAAATTTAACTCTATAGCCATTTGGAATCTCTTCACCAGATATAAGAATACTTGAATGCACATGTCTAATAGCATTATCCAAAATATTCTCAACAACAATTCGCATCTGTTCCTCATCAGCATGAATATTCATCTCTGGCAGATCAATATTCCATTTAATATTAGGATTTCTAAAGGATAATTTTTTTACTATGGAAATAATAAGCTGATCAAATAGAAAAAATTCTCTATTATGTCCTAAATTAGACATATAGTCCAATCGAGTAAGGTAAAGAAGATCTCCTACCTTGGCCTCTAATCTATCCGTTTCTTCATCTATAATTGCCAGTGATGAATCCAAATCTCCCTCTGGGAAAATCCCATCTGAAATAGCTTGACTATAGCTCTTTATAACCATTATAGGTGTTTTAAGTTCATGGGAAATATTTTGTAAAAAAGCCTGTTCTGATTTATCCTGTCTGATCAATTCTTTTCTTAACTTTTCAATGGATTCTCCTAATTTACCAATTTCATCACTTCTGTCCATTAAGATTTCTTCATCCCATTTTCTATCACTAAGTTTTTCTACCTTTTTTTCTAAATTGACTAGAGGATTGGAAATATATTTAGAGAAAAATATAGCTGGAATCCAAGATAGAAGTAAAATTATAATTGTTAAAAATACCAGTTTGTTAAATAGTGTCTTAACCAAATCATCCCTATAGGAATCATTTAGAAAAGATACTAAAAAAACATCCTCACTTTTTATTAATGGTCCAAATTGTTCTTCCAGAGTGGCTTTTGTTATTATATAAAATATCTTCTCATCTTTTAAACTCATAGAATATTCCTGTGAATTATCCTTCTGATTAAATGCATCTCTTTTTGTCTTTTCAATTAGTTCTACAGAGAGAAATTCTTCATAAATAGAATCTGTAGTAAAGTTACCATCAGAATAGAGTATGAAATGTTTTACTCTTCTAGCATCCTCATCTAGAGGATCTCTCTTAATAGAAAAATCAGAATTCTCCTCCTCCATATTTGATTGGGATGATTTATTAAAAGTCTCTTGAGCCGTTCTAATGGTTGAATACATTTCTGTAGTGAAAAAATCTCTAAGAGTATATGGGAGTATAAAAACTAAAATGCCTGAAATAAATAAGCTTATTAGAGCTATAACAATCCAAATTTGTAATGACAGACTATGGTTTTTCATATCTCATTCATCCTATATCCAAAGCCATAAATAGTTTCTATATTTAATTTTGACATTTTGGACCTAAGCCTTCTAACTAAATCATCTACAACTCTATCTGATCCAAAATAGTCATCACCCCAAACTTGATCTAATATCTCATCCCTTGAAAGAGCAGTATTATTATTCTTTAAAAACAGCTCTAATAGTGAAAATTCTTTATTTGTAAGCTCTATTATTTCATCATTTTCCCAGACTGAACGACTTTTTTTACTTATTTTATAAGTTTGTAGCTGAATTTCCTCTAAATCATTGGAATCTCCATACACTCGGTTTAAAATATTTTTTGTTCTAATAACCAATTCACGGGGAAGGAAGGGCTTAGCCAAATAGTCATCACTACCAAATTCTAAACCTATAACCCTATCCATATCCGCATCTCTTGCAGAGATAAATATTACAGGAAGATTGGGATACTTATCCTTTATTGATTTTATTAATTGATATCCATCTATATCTGGTAACATTATATCTAAAATCCATAAATCAGGTGGATTTACTATCTCCTTCTCAGCATCCTTTCCATTTAAGAAAGACCTAACTTTCCACCCCTGGTTAGTTAAATAATATTTAAGTATTTTATTTAAATTTGGATCATCTTCAACCAAATAGATATTAAAACTCATATTATCACCTCTTAATCCTATTATATATTAAGAAATTTAATAATTCCTAATATAGATGAAAATCACATAAAAAAACATAATTCACACATAATTCCTCCATATTTATAGTATATAATAATATACAAGGAGGTCGTTAGAATGTATAGAGATGATGAAAATAATAGAGAAGAAAGCACTAAAAGAGAATTTTATCCAGATGAATCAACACTTATGGGAGAAAATAGTATAAAACAATTAAGTGAAAATAATGATGAGAGAGAGAAAATTCCTAAAAAGAGGAAAAAAAATAAGGGCGGTAAGATTTCTTATTTTCTTGTAGCATTAGTGGCAGCAATAATAGGTGGGTTAGTGTCACAAATAATAGGACCCTATGTATTTACAAATTCAGGACTAAATCAAATAGATAGAGGGATAAATCAAGAATATACAATTCATCCTTCAGATGATATTACATCTGTAGCTGCAGTGGCAAAGTCCAATATGAGCTCTGTAGTTGGGATAACAACAGTGGAAGTTCAACAATACTTCTTTTCACTACAAGAGGTGGAAGGGGTTGGATCAGGAGTAATAGTGGATTCAGATGGTTATATTTTAACGAATTCACATGTGGTTGGAGACGGTAGAGCTAAATCATTAAATGTGATTTTTGAAGATGGAGAAAAAGTAGAAGGTAAGGTACTTTGGAATGATAGAAGCGTGGATTTAGCCATGGTAAAAGTAGATAAAACTGGTCTACCAGCAGCTAAATTAGGTGATTCAGACTCATTAGAAGTTGGGGAGTTAGCAGTTGCCATAGGAAATCCTTTAGGCCTTGATTTTCAAAGATCTGTAACAGCAGGAGTAGTATCAGGTCTTAATAGAACTATAGAGGTAAATGATATAGTTATGGAAGACCTAATTCAAACAGATGCTTCAATAAATAGGGGAAATAGTGGAGGGCCACTACTTAATTCTAGGGGAGAGGTTATTGGAATAAATACTGTTAAAGTGAGCTCAGGAGAAGGATTAGGTTTTTCAATTCCAATAAATTTAATAAAGCCGATAATATCTGAGGTAGTTAGCAAAGGAACTCATAAAGCAGTCCTTTTAGGTGTTAGTGGAGTTGGAGTTAAGGAATATCAGGCCACACTGGGAATTCAATTATCTACAGACCAGGGTATTATATTGGTAGAAGTAATATCAGATGGACCAGCTCATCAGGCCGGATTAAGAGCAGCTGATATAGTAAAAGCTGTAGATGATAGAGAGATCAATAGTATGTCAGATTTAAAAGCAGTATTATATAAATATAAAAAAGGTGATAAAGCTATTTTTGAAATAATCAGAGATGGAAAAGAAGAAAAAATTGAAGTGCATTTTACTCAAACAAACTAGAAAAAAGGCTTGAAATTTCAAGCCTTTTTTTAAATACATATAAATGATTATAATAATTATATAAAAGGTTATGATAAAAGGCTAAGTGCTTGAATAATAAAAGGGACAGTGTTAATATTTAGACATATAGAGTTTTCAGAATATTAACACAATCCTGAGGATTTAATATTTAAATAACTTATAGTATATTAATCTTAAATTTGAGGAGGAGATAGCATGAGTATTATGGGTATAGCTGCTGCTTTTAGTGGTGGAATTTTTGGTGCATTAATAGGGGGTACAGTATCTTTTATATTTACAGGTATATTAGCACTTATGGGTATAGGGGTTTTAATGTCCTCAGGAGATAGTACAATATTAGATGTAATAGCATTTGGACCATTTTTTGGACCACATATAGCTTTTGCAGGTGGAGTTGCGGCCTCAACTTATTCAGGTATGAGAAGAAGCAAACTAGAATCTCAAGGAATAGAATGTTACAAACTACATCCAGAAGGATATGACTGTACAGCACCTAACTATACTAGTAAGGAATTTGGACCACTAATAGTAGGTGGAGTTTTTGGTATATTAGGATACATAATTAATGATCTTATTATTAAGACGGGTATAGCAATAGATACAATAGCATTAGCAGTGGCAATATCAGGTGCTCTAAGTAGAATGTTTATAGCTAAACAAGGAATAATAGGAGACTATCAAGAGGCAGACTATGAAATTTCTATGAAAACATCATTATATATTATGCTTTGGGGTACAGCTGTAGGTCTATTAACTGCAATAGCAGCAATAGCAATTGATGCTCCAGCTATTGGATGGGCAATAAGTGCTACGTCACTATTATTTATATATATGAAAGTGGATTCATTCCCAGTTTCCCACCATATTACAATGGTGGCAGGTGTAGCAGCAGTTACAACTGGTAGTCCAGTTATAGGGGCAATAGCAGGAGGAATAACTGGTATAGTAGGAGAATTTGTAAATAAATATACAAATTCAAATGTTCGTGGACATTTAGATATGCCAGCAGTATGTATAGCGATTGGTACTTTAATAGTATATGCAATATTTTAATAGTCTTATTGATTGTTAAACTAGCTTTGGTAAAAGAGAGAAAATATTAGAAAATTAATTTAATATATTATAAGAGAATGGAACAGGAGAGATTTTAATCTAGCCTGTTCTTTTTATATATGTTATATTTGTATTAAGATAAAAATAGGAGGTTATATAGTGAAACTTATATATAAGGGAAAAACAAAAGATGTTTATGATTTAAAGGATGGAAGTTATTTATTACAATTTAAAGATGATGTAACAGGAGAAGATGGTAAATTTGATCCAGGAGCTAACACAGTAGGACTGACTATTGATGGAATAGGACAATCAGGTCTTAGACTCACAGAGTTCTTTTTTGAAAAGATAAATCAAATGGGAATAGACACACATTATATTGATTCGGATATTGAAAAATCTACAATGACTGTTTTACCAGCCAAGATGTTTGGTGAAGGTTTGGAAGTTATTTGTAGATATAGGGCAGTTGGAAGTTTTATGAGAAGATATGGGAAATATGCTAAGGAAGGGCAAAAGCTAGACTCATATGTGGAGATAACACTAAAAGATGACGATAGAAATGATCCATTAATTACAAAAGATGCTCTAGAAATGTTAGGTATATTGAATAATGAAGAATATGATATATTAGTCCAATTAACTAAGAGAATATGTAGTATGATAAAAGAAGAGTTAGCTAAAAAGGGTATAGAACTATATGATATTAAATTAGAATTTGGAAGAGTGGGAGAGGATAATCGTATTGCCCTAATTGATGAAATATCAGGTGGAAATATGAGAACCTATAAAGATGGAGAATATTTAGAACCCTTTCAGTTAGAAAATATTATTTTAGAAGATTAATAGAAGGGATATGATAATAAATGAATAAGGAATATGGAAAGCCGGAGGAAGAAGAGATAAGAAATAGATTAAATCAAATTGAATATGCAGTAACTCAAGAGGATGCTACAGAAAAACCTTTTTCTCATGAATATGATCAAAAATTTGAAGATGGAATTTATGTGGATATAGTATCAGGAGAACCACTATTTAGTTCGAAAGATAAATATGATGCAGGATGTGGTTGGCCTAGCTTTACTAAGCCAATAGAAAAGGTAGAGATTGTAGAATTAGAAGATAGAAGTTTAAGTAGAGTGAGAACTGAGGTTAGAAGTAAACACGGAGATTCTCATCTAGGCCATGTATTTGAAGATGGACCAGTTAAAGAAGGTGGACTTAGATATTGTATAAATGGAGCGGCACTTAGATTTATTCCGGTGGATAAGTTAGAAGAAGAAGGATACGAAGAATATAAGAGTCTATTTAGATAAAGGGTGAAAAAATGATCTGTAATTGTAGTAGTGAAAATAATTCTTGTTTAGATATTGTTCCTATATTTAGTAATCTTAATGAAGAAGAACAGATAAAAGTTTCAATGATAACGGATAGTAGACAATATAAAAAAGATGAGATCATTTATAATATGGGAGAGAGTAATAATAGTCTCTATGTAATTCATAAAGGTAATGTAAAAATAAGTAGAATAACTGAAGATGGTAAAGAGCAGGTTATTAGAATATTAAATCCAGGAGATTTTTTAGGAGAATTATCCATTTTTTCCAAAGAATTGACATTGGATACGGCACAGGCCATATCTGATGTGACAATTTGTCAAATTCAAGGAGAAAAGTTAAAAGGGTTAATGTTAGAATATCCTAGTATTTCAATTAAAATAGTTGGTGAACTTAGCAATAGATTGAAAGATGCGGAAACCACTATTGAGAGAATTGGAGTTCAAACTGTGGATAAGAGAATAGCTGAAAAATTATTAGAATTATCTAAAGAGAGAAACATTATCCAATTGGATAGAACCAAAGGAATTTTGGCATCAGAGTTAGGTATAACACAGGAAACACTGAGTAGGAAACTATCTCAATTTCAAAAAGATGAATGGATAAGTATGAAAGGTCACAGAACAATTGTTATAAATAAAAGAGAAAAATTAGAAGAGATAAATTAATATTAAAAAACAGATGCTCCTAGGAGCATCTGTTTTTATTTTTCTTCATTTATAAATCGTTCAATATATTCAGAATAAGTCATAGCTCTATCATTAAAGCCATCTTCATTTAATTCTATTATCCTATTGGCAATAGTATCAATAAATTCATGATCCTTAGATGCAAAGAGAATATTACTCTTATAGTCTATAAGACCATTATTAACAGCTGTTATAGATTCTAAGTCCAAATGGTTAGTAGGTTGATCTAAAACCAAAACATTTGCATTTTTAAGCATCATTCTAGATAACATACATCTAACTTTCTCTCCACCTGAAAGAACATTTGCCTCTTTTTTCGCCTCTTCTCCAGAAAACAACATTCTTCCTAGAAATCCTCTTATATAAATTTCTGATTGATCTTCTGAAAATTGTCTTAACCAGTTTATAAGATCTAATTTAACACCTTCAAAAAATTCAGAGTTATCTTTTGGAAAATAAGATGTTGTTATTGTAACACCCCATTTAAAACTACCCTCATCAGGTTCTATTTCTCCCATTAATATTTGGAAAAGAGTTGTTATAGCGATTTCATCATTACCTATAAAAGCAATTTTATCTCCTGGATTAACTCTGAAACTAATATTATCCAAAATCTTAACACCATCAATAGTTTTAGAAATGTTTTCCACAGTTAACACTTCATTTCCAACTTCTCTATCTATTGAGAACCCAACAAAAGGATATTTCCTAGTAGATGGTTTAATGTCATCTAGTGTGATTTTATCAAGCAACTTTTTACGTGAAGTAGCTTGTTTAGATTTAGATGCATTTGCACTGAATCTCTCTATAAAAGCCTCTAAATCTTTTATTTTTTCTGATTTTTTCTTATTTTGGTCTCTAGCCATTTGAAGTGCCAATTGACTTGATTCATACCAAAAGTCATAATTACCAGAAAACATAGTTATTTTACCAAAATCAATATCCACCATATGAGTACAAACCTCATTTAAAAAGAATCTATCATGGGATACAACTATTACAGTACCCTGAAAATGTATTAAGAAATCTTGTAGCCAGTGTATGGTTTTAATATCTAAATGGTTAGTAGGCTCATCCAGTATCAGTATATCTGGTTTACCAAATAGAGCTTGTGCTAAAAGCACTTTTATCTTTTCAATACCATTTAATTCGGACATGGTCTTATCATGTAATTCTGTATTTATTCCTAATCCTTGAAGCAAGGAAGAGGCATTTGATTCTGCAGACCATCCATCCATTTCAGCAAATTCAGCTTCAAGTTCTGAGGCTTTTATTCCATCCTCATCATTGAAATCTTCTTTCATATATAGAGCATCTTTTTCTATCATAATATTATATAATTTTTCATTTCCCATAATAACAGTGTCAATAACATTATATTCGTCATATTGAAAATGATCCTGTGTTAGAACAGACATACGAGCATCTTTATTAATATCTATTCTTCCAGCAGAGGGCTCTAGTTCTCCAGAAAGAGCTCTAAGAAAAGTACTCTTTCCAGCACCATTTGCTCCAATTACTCCATAACAGTTTTCAGGAGTAAACATTAAATTTACATCTTCAAATAATTTTTGCGAGCCAAAACTAATGGCCAATTCATTTATATTTATCATTTTAATCATCCTAACTTTTAAATTCACAAAATCGAGTATATCATACATTAAATTGTAAAGATATAATATTTTTTAAAAATATAAAAAGATCTATATGAATAGATCTTTTTCACTATTATCTATTGTTTAAAGCCTAAATATTCTTCCAAGCTTGATGAATTTTCATATATTTCCTTAGCAGCATTTTCTCCCACATATCTTAAATGCCATGGTTCATAATTATACAGTGTAATATGAACTTTATCCTCAGGATATCTTATTATAAATCCATATTTATGAGAGTTCTCTTGCAGCCAGATTCCCTCTTCTGTCTGCCCAAAATCCTCTTCCAGTAGTAAATTCATCTCTCTAGAAGAAACATCTATTGCAAGTCCTGTTTGATGTTCACTTTGTCCTGGAGTTGCAACCAGTTTTTCTGCTTCTTCTAAACTGGATTGACTTACTTTATTATTAAAGATAGATTCTTGAGTGTTAAAAGATCTATATCCAGAAACTGCAAATAATTCTAAATCATCTTCTTTAGCCCCTTGAAAAAGTAGAGAGAGTTTTTCTGCTGCCTCTTTTCTTAAATATCTCTTTTCTAGATCCTCATCAAAAGAAAATGGGACTTCAGGAATAGTTAAGTCTTCAGGTTCATAATCTGAAGGAAGGTTTCTCTCTTTGTTTACTAATACTAAAATATCATCAGGATTTTTGATTATATTTCTACCTTCTTCATCTTTAAAAGTAGTATCCTTAAGCATATTCTCTTCTTGTATGGTTTCTTGTTTTGGTTGATTTAAATTGTCCAGACCTCTTTTACTAAAAGAACTTTTAACTATCATATTTATGGCTATTCCCATAACTACAAATATGGCAAATTGTTTTAAAGCTTTTTTCATAATATCCTCCTTAAATTTATTCTATAACTATTGTAGCATAAGAAGAGTTAAAAGAGAGGATAATTCATATTAAATAGGAAATAAAACTTAGAATAGCTTAATTAAGCTGATATAGGGTATAGTTAATAGGAGTATAATATAAAATTGTAGAAATATGGAGTGGTGGAATGTTAAAATTTGTAAAATATTTAAGAAAATATAGAAAATATGTGGTAGGAGTTCTGTCTCTTACTTTTTTTGATGTAATGATAGAGCTATATCTTCCAAATCTAATGTCTATGATAGTCGACAAGGGTATAGTGACAGGAGATACCGCATATATATTTAGTATAGGTATTAGAATGCTTCTAGTAGCAGTTTTGTCCACCATAAGTATGATAGTGTCCTCATATCTATCATCCAAGGCATCAATGAGTGTGGGAAGGGATTTAAGAGAAAAAGTGTTTACTCATGTGGAGAACTTTTCTCTAGCAGAATTTGACCAAGTGGGAACTTCTTCACTAATAACTAGAACTACCAATGATATTAGACAAATTCAGCAATTGACAATAATGTTACTTAGAATGATGATAAGAGCTCCTCTTATGTTAACAGGAGGTCTTATTATGGCTTATACTAAGAATAAAAAGCTATCCTTAGTATTACTTGTGGCAATGCCCATATTACTGTTTGCAGTAACCACTGTAGGTAGAAAGGCATTTCCACTATTTAAAAGTGTTCAAAAGAAAATAGATAGAATGAATTTAGTATTAAGAGAAAAATTAACAGGAGTTCGAGTGATTAGAGCCTTTAATAGAGATGATTATGAAAAAGAAAGATTTGCAGAGTCTAATAGAGATTTAACAGAAACCTCACTAACAGTAGATAGAATTATGATAAGTATGTTTCCTTTAATAAATCTAATAATGAATTTTACAACTATAGCAGTTGTATGGTTTGGTTCTAAACAAGTGGATATGGGGAATATGTTTGTAGGAGATATTATGGCATTTATTCAATATGTAATGCTTACCATGTTCTCCTTAGTAATGTTCTCTGTAATATTTGTTAATATTCCAAGAGCTGCTGCTTCTGCAGAGAGAATAAATGAAGTTTTAGATATTAAACCAAGGATAATTGACAGTGTCACTCCAAAAGATATAGGGGAACTGGAAGAGTTGGAATTTGACGATGTTACATTTTCATTTCCAGGAGCAGAATTACCCACTCTTTGTGATATAAGCTTTAAAGCGAAAATAGGTGAAACTGTTGCTATAATAGGAGGAACTGGATCAGGTAAATCCACTTTAATAAATTTAATACCCAGATTCTATGATATTAATAAGGGTACGATCAAGATTAATGGTATAGATATAAGAGAGATAAGGCAAAAGACATTAAGACAGAAAATAGGACTTGTTCCACAACAGGCTGTCCTTTTCACTGGAACAATTAAAGATAATATAAAACAGGGAAAATCAGAGGCTACAGATGAAGAAATTATACATGCAGCAAGAACAGCACAAGCAGAAGAATTTATAAATAATTTGGAAGATGGATATGAGTCATCAGTATCTCAAGGTGGAACCAATTTTTCAGGAGGACAAAAACAGAGATTGTCCATAGCAAGAGCATTAGTTAGAGAACCTGAAATTTATGTATTTGACGATAGTTTCTCAGCCCTGGATTTTAAAACAGATGCAAAATTAAGACAGGCTCTGTCCAAGGAGACAGAGGAGTCAATAGTTATAATAGTAGCTCAAAGGGTTAGCACTGTTAAAGATGCGGATACTATTATAGTTTTAGATAATGGTAAAATGGAAGGGATAGGAACTCACAAAGAGCTATTACACAGTTCTAAAGTATATGGAGAAATAGTAAGGTCTCAATATTCAGAGGAGGAGATATAATATGTCTAAAGATGAAAATAGAACACCTCAAAGACGTAGAAGAGCTGGAGGTCCTCCTGGAAGTAGGGCAGCAAGACCTGTAGAAAAAGCTAAGGATTTCAAAGGTACATTAAGACGACTGATTAAATACTTAGGACAATATAAGTTGATGATGCTAATAGTATTTATACTAGCAGCCCTAAGTACAGTTTTCACAGTAATAAGTCCTAAAATAATGGGTATGGCCATAACCAAGCTTATGGAGGGTGCAACAGACAAATTAAATGGAGTTATTGGAGCAGAAATAGATTATTCATATATAGGGAAAATATTATTTTTATTAGGAGCATTATATTTGGCTGCAGCAATATTTTCTTATCTACAAAGATATTTAATGTCAGGAATTACACAAAAGATAGTTTATACATTAAGAGAAGACGTGGATAAAAAGCTATCAAAACTGCCCTTAAAATATTATGATGAAAATCAAACAGGAGAAATATTAAGTAGAATAACCAATGATGTAGACACTATAAGCAGTACACTACAACAGACCATAACCCAAATGATTACATCTATAGTAACTGTAATTGGTATTGCAGTTATGATGGTCAGTATAAGTATTCCAATGACATTTTTTACAGTATTAGTTGTTCCTCTAGGAGCTTTAGCAACCAAAGGGATTGCTAAAAAATCTCAAGGATATTTTATAAAACAATCCAAAACTCTAGGTGGACTGAATGGTCATATAGAGGAGATGTATTCTGGACATAAAATAATAAAAGCCTATGGGAAAGAGGAAAAATCCATAGAGGAATTTAAGAATATAAATGAAAAGTTATTTCAAGCCAGTCATATGGCCCAATTTATATCAGGTATAATAAGACCTATAATAAAGCTTTTAAATAATATATCCTATGTATTTGTAGCTGTGGTAGGTAGTATATTTGTAATAAATGGAAGAATAACAATAGGTGAAGTGCAAGCATTTATGCAATATTCAAAGCAGTTTACTCAACCTATTATACAAGCTGCAGATATAGCCAATACAATACAATCCACAATAGCATCTGCTGAAAGGGTTTTTCAGGTTTTAGATGAGGAAGAAGAGAATGTTATTCCAACGGATTTTAGAAAAAAACAAGATGTAAAGGGTAAAGTAGAATTTCAAAATGTTAACTTCAGTTATGTGAAGGATGAAGAATTAATAGTAGATATGAATTTAAAGACTAAACCAGGAGACACAATAGCTATAGTAGGTCCAACAGGTGCAGGAAAAACCACTTTGGTGAATCTACTTATGAGATTTTATGATATAGACTCAGGGAAAATTATAATTGACAATGTGGATATTATGGATATGAGTCGTGAACAATTAAGAGCAATGTTTGGAATGGTATTGCAAGATACCTGGTTGTTTAATGGAACTGTTAAGGAGAATATAGCCTATGGAAAAGAAGATGCCACAGATGAAGAAATATGTGAAGCAGCTAAATTGTCTCAAGCAGACTTCTTTATAAGAACCTTGAAAGATGGTTATGATACAATATTAGGAGAAAATGGAGTTAGTATATCTCAGGGAGAAATGCAGTTGCTAACAATAGCTAGAGCCATACTCTCAGATCCAGATATAATGATTTTAGACGAAGCAACCTCTTCTGTTGATACTAGGACAGAATTACTAATCCAAAAGGGAATGAATAGGATCATGAAAGGTAGAACCAGCTTTGTAATAGCTCACCGATTATCAACTATAAAAAATGCGGATAATATTTTAGTTATGGAAGATGGAAAAATAATAGAGCAGGGAAATCATGATGAGTTAATTAGTTTGAATGGATTCTATGCAGAATTATATAATAGCCAGTTTGTAGCTTAGTTAGAAATTAAATTTGAAAAAATAGGAGGGATTTATTTGAAAATTTTAGTTTTATTAGCAGAGGGATTTGAAGAAATAGAAGCACTTACAGTAGTGGATTATCTTAGAAGATTAGACATTAATGTAAAAACAGTTTCTATGACTGAAGATGAAAAGACTGTTGGAGCTCATGATATAGGAGTAATTGCAGATACTTTATTTCAAAATCTTGAAGATTTGGAGAGTTATGATGGATTAGTATTACCAGGAGGACTTCCAGGTGCCACTAATTTAAGAGATGATGAGAGAGTTATTGATCTAGTTCAAGATTTCAATAACAGAGAAAAGTTAGTAGCAGCCATATGTGCAGGTCCAATAGTACTTGAAAAAGCTGGAATAATTGCAGGAAAAGATATAACTTCCTATCCAGGATTTGAAGACCAATTATCCAGTGGAAATTATAAAGAGGATAAAGTAGTGGTGGATGGAAATATAATAACGGGAAGAGGTCCAGCACTTGCAATGGATTTTACAATTGAAATAGCTAAATATTTATTAGATGAACAGTCAGCAGAAGATTTAAAACAGGATATATTGTATAGATTCTTATAATGAAAAGGGTTTTATAACTATTTTAGTTATAAAACCCTTTTTTTATTTTTTTCTCATATCCAATAAAATTGAACTATCTATATTTAAATCTTCAAATGTACCTATATTTTCCTGAATAAATAGGGACAGATCAATTATTTGAAAAGCCAGTGGACAACCAGAACCTTCTCCAAGTCTCATTTTAAGATTAACCATAGGTTCTAAATCCAATTCTTCTAGGGCTTTTATAGCTCCAGTTTCTTTTGATTGATGAGATGGAATTATATAGTCCTTAACATTTTTATCCAATCTCACTGCACAAATTGCAGCAATAGTGGATATAAACCCATCTATAACCACAGGGACTCTATTTTTAGCAGCAGACAAGAAGGACCCACACATGGCAGCAATATCAAATCCACCGACTTTAGATATAATATCTATTGGGTCGTTTTGATCTGGTTTATGAAATTCAATTGCCTCTTTAATAACTCTTTTCTTAAGTTCTAATTGTTCTGAGGTAAGCCCAGCTCCCACACCACAAGTAATATCAACATCTAAGCCAGTTAAAGCCGTTAATACTGCAGAACTAGTAGTGGTATTGGCAACACCTAACTCTCCCACACCAATTAAATTATATCCTAAATTACATAATTGATCTGTTTCTTCTATACCTATTTCAATTGCTTTAATAGCATCTTCGTATGACATAGCAGATTCTTTAAGGAAGTTTTTAGTTCCATAGGCTATTTTTCTATTTATAATTGTTTCATTTTCTAAATCCCTCATTATTCCAACATCCACTACAAACACATCTGAATTGACATATTTTGCAATAGTAGAAACTCCAGTAATTCCCTTAGCAGTGTTTTCTGCCAGAATAGCAGTGAATTCTTGAGGGGAAGAGGCTATATTTTCTTCATAAATACCATTGTCAGAAGCCATTACTATAATAGCTTTTTTATCCACTTTATTTTGAAGTTTTCCAGTAATACCTCCAATTTGAATTGCCAAATCTTCTAAAGTTCCCAAACTACCTAATGGTTTTCCCAATGCATCCCAAAATTCCTTAACTTCAATTTGCATTTCTCTATCAGAAGCTTTTATATTCTTTAAGCATGATTCTAATATATTCATAATATCCTCCTAAGTTTTTTGAGTATGTAAACAATATTATTGTATCATATAGATAATATTCTGAGTATTAATAATTTGGTTTCTATGCATTATAATCTTGATAAGAATAGCTAAAGATGATAATATTTAAACACGAGGAGTGATATTATGAAGGATTTAATAGGAAGAATAAATGAATTAGCAAATAAATCAAAAGTAGAAGAGTTAACAGAAGAGGAAAAGCAGGAACAAAAAGAATTAAGAGAGAAGTATTTGGAAAGATTTAGAGGCAGAATGAAACAAACTCTTATGGGAGTAAAAGTGGTGGATGAAGAAGGACAGGACATTACACCTGAGAAATTAAAAGATGCTCAAAAGCGAAATAAATTAAATTAATCTAATAAGTCTATTTGAAAAAATAGGCTTTTTTTTATTGTCCATATAAAACAAAAATCTATTGACATGATTTCCAATATGTCATACTATATATCTGATTAGTGTAACACATATAGAAGGGTGTGGTATTTATTAATAAATTAATGATTTATGTATTATCAGATTCTTTAGGAGAAACAGGTGAATTAGTTATAAGAGCTGCCATATCTCAATTCAATAATGCGGAATATGAAATTAAAAGATATTCACATATTCAAGATAAAGACACACTGGGGAAAATTTTAAATTTAGCATTAATAGAAGAGAATAGTTTGGTTGTATATACACTAGTGAATCAGGAGTTATTAGAATATATTAAAGCATATGAAAGTAAAACTCATATAAGAACGATTGATTTAATTAGTCCACTAATAGACATATTAAGTGATAAATTAGGTTTGAATCCGAAATATGAATCAGGAGCTATTAGAAGATTGGATGAAGAATATTTTAATCGTATAGAGGCTATAGAATTTGCAGTTAAATATGATGACGGTAAAGATCCAAGAGGATTTAAAGATGCTGATTTAGTGATTATAGGAGTATCTAGAACATCTAAAACACCATTATCCATGTATTTAGCTAATAAAAATATAAAGGTGGCAAATTTACCCTTAGTATTAAATACTAATCTACCTAAGGAAATATTTCAAATTCCATCAAATAGGATAATAGGATTGACAAATTCACCAATAAAATTAAATGAAATAAGAGAAGAAAGATTAAAGACATTAGGACTTTCGAATACATCTGACTATGCAAGTTTAGAAAATATATTGGAAGAATTAGAATATGCAGATGGAATAATGAAAAGGATAGGATGCCCAATAATAGATGTTTCTAATAAAGCTATAGAGGAAACTTCTGAGATAATAATTGGATTACTAGATAAAAATAAGACTATTATAGAATAGACTATCAAGGGGGAAAAGTTAATGGCTAATAAGTATGTATATAGTTTTGAAGAAGGTACAAAAGATATGAAAAATCTTTTAGGAGGTAAGGGTGCAAATTTAGGAGAGATGACAAATATAGGTCTATCTGTTCCTGCAGGATTCACTTTAACCACAGAGACATGCACTGAATTCTTTGAAAAAGATGAAAAACTATGGAGTGAATTATTAGATGAGATATACTTAAATATGGAGGAATTAGAAAGAAAAACGGGAAAGAAATTTTCAGATTCAGCCAATCCACTTTTAGTATCAGTTAGATCAGGAGCAGTAACATCAATGCCAGGAATGATGGATACTATACTTAATTTAGGATTAAATGATATATCAGTAAAGGGTTTAGCTAAGTTAACATCCAATGAAAAATTTGCCTACGATAGTTATAGAAGATTTATACAAATGTTTTCTGATGTGGCTATGAATATACCAAAAGTAAGATTTGATATGTTGCTTAATAGTATAAAACAAGAAAAGGGCACTGAATTAGATAAGGATTTACAGGCAGAAGATTTAAAGAGATTGGTTCAAGGATACAAGAAAATATACTTAGATGAAATGGGAGAAGAGTTTCCACAGGATCCAAAAGAACAATTGAAATTGTCTATTGAAGCAGTTTTCGCATCTTGGAATAATCCAAGAGCAATAGTATATAGAAAACTTAATGATATTCCAGATGAATTGGGAACGGCAGTGAATATTCAATCCATGGTATTTGGAAATATGGGAAAAACCTCTGGGACAGGAGTTGCTTTTACTAGAAATCCATCTAATGGAGAAAATCAGTTATATGGTGAATACTTAATAGATGCTCAGGGAGAAGATGTGGTTGCTGGAATAAGAACTCCAGAAGAGATAAGTCATCTTAAAGATCAAATGCCTCAGGTTTATGAGGAGTTTTTAAAGAGCACAGAATTACTAGAAAAGCACTATAAAGATATGCAAGATATAGAATTTACAATAGAAAATGGGAAACTTTATTTTTTACAAACTAGAAATGGAAAGAGAACTGCTCAGGCTGGAATTAATATAGCAGTAGATCTAGTAGAAGAAGGTTTATTAACTAGGGAAGAGGGAATAATGAGCATAAATCCAAATGATTTAAATCAGTTACTTCACCCTGCTTTTGATAAAAAGGATTTAGAAAATGCAAAGAGAATAGCAAAGGGATTATCAGCATCTCCAGGAGCTTCAACGGGAAGAATTTATTTTAATTCAGAAGATCTTCTCTCAGCTAAGGGAAGAGGAGAAAAATGTATTCTAGTAAGACAAGAGACATCCCCAGAAGATATTGAAGGAATGATTTCTGCAGAGGGAATACTTACCTCAAGAGGAGGGATGACCTCCCATGCAGCAGTTGTAGCAAGAGGTATGGGTAAATGTTGTATTGCTGGGTGTACAGAAATAAGAGTTGATGAAGCAGAAAAAATTATTATAGCTGAAGGAAAAACCTATAAAGAAGGAGATGTAATTTCTTTAGACGGTGAGACGGGAATTGTCTATTCTGGAGAAATTAAAAAGGCACAACCAGAATTAGGAGAAAAATTTCAAAAGTTTATGACTTGGGTAGATGAGATAAAAGAATTGGGAATAAGAACAAATGCAGATACTCCAAAAGAACTTCTTCAAGCAGTAGAATTTGGAGCAGAAGGAGTAGGTCTTTGTAGAACTGAGCATATGTTTTTCAACTTGGAAAGATTGCCAGCTGTAAGAAAGATGATACTTGCTAAAGATTTTGTAGAAAGACAGGAAGCATTAAAAGAGTTGTTATCTGTTCAAAGAGAAGATTTTCATGAGCTTTTTAAAGCTGTTGGAGATAAACCAATTACAATAAGGCTTTTAGATCCTCCACTACACGAATTTCTACCTCATAGTGATGAAGATAGAATTAATACTTCAACACTTATGAAGATAGACTTAAAAGAACTTGAAAGTAGAATAGAATCACTTTCAGAGGTAAATCCCATGTTAGGACATAGAGGATGTAGATTGGCAGTGACTTATCCTGAAATCTATAGAATGCAGGCAAGAGCCATAGTGGAAGCAGCATTGGATGTAAAAGCGGAAGCTGAAAATCTAAATGCACCAGAGATAATGATTCCATTAGTATCTCATATAAAAGAATTAGAATATGTAAAAGGACAAGTTGTAGAGGAAATAGAAGCTGTGTTTAGAGAGAGAAATGAAAGAATAAAATACATTATAGGAACTATGATTGAAGTTCCAAGAGCAGCTTTAACAGCTGATGAAATAGCAAGAGAAGCAGAATTTTTTAGCTTTGGTACAAATGACTTGACTCAAATGGGATTCGGATTCTCAAGAGATGATTCAGGGAAATTTCTAAGTGAATATATGGATAAAAAAATATTAGACTATGATCCTTTCCAAAGAATTGATCAAAAGGGAATAGGTAAATTAATGGAGATAGCAGTTGATTTAGGGAAAGAGACAAGACCAGATATACAATTAGGAATATGTGGAGAGCATGGTGGAGAGCCAACATCTGTTGAATTCTGTCACAAATTAGGACTTCATTATGTCTCTTGTTCACCTTATAGAGTGCCAATAGCTAGATTAGCTGCGGCACAGGCAGTAATAGTTAATTAAAAGAGAATTTAAGATAAGTTAAAAAAGATACTTCGAAAGAAGTATCTTTTTTAGTTTGTTGTAAAATATATATAAATAAATACTTAGCATAAATAAAGAGAGATATATGATAACATATAGGCATAGGATTAATAAAATGATTTTTATTATTAAGTATTTAAGTCATGTTAAATTACCTGGAAATGGATATAAAACTTAGATTTGGGTAATATATATAGATAGAACAATATAAAATAGGAGTGATTGTAAATGAAAAAGAAAAGTTTGTTACTAGTAAGTCTATTGATATTAGGACTATTAGTTACATCATGTGGGTCGGATGGGGATAAGGATTTATCTGATTCAGGAAAATATAATGTGGTTACAACAACAACATTAGTAGGAGATTTAGTAAAAAACATAGGTCAAGACCATATAAATGTTAAAAGTCTTATGGGACCTGGAGTAGACCCACATATGTATAATGCTAGTGCAGGAGATGTTTCACTAATGCATGAGGCAGATATGGTTATCTATAATGGTTTGAATTTAGAAGGAAAAATGGGAGAAGTATTTGAGAATTTAAGAAATAGAGATAAATTGATTCTGGCAATTGGTAATGAGATTGATAAAGCCGAACTATTAGAATGGCCAGAATATCCAGGAAATTATGACCCACATATTTGGTTTGATGTGGAAAACTGGAAAACAGCAGCTTTAGGAGTGACTGAAGTGCTTAAAGAATTAGATCCTGAAAATAGTGAGGACTTTGACAGAAATTTAGAAGCACATTTGGCAGAATTGGATGAATTAATTCAATATATAGAGGATAGAAAAGAAGAATTACCAGAAGAAAAAAGAGTATTGGTAACAGCACATGATGCTTTTAACTATTTTGGAAATGCATATGGATTTAAAGTTAAAGGTTTACAAGGAATCAACACTAGTACGGAGGCAGCTACTTCAGATGTAAGAAATCTAGCTAATTATATAGTTGAAAATGAAATAAAAGCTATATTTATAGAATCTTCAGTGCCAAGAAAAAGCATAGAGGCTTTACAAGAAGCAGTTAAAGCCCAAGGATTTCATGTGGAAATCGGGGGAGAACTATATTCTGACTCTACAGGTGATGTGGGAACTCCAGCAGAGACTTATATAGGTACATTCAAGGAAAATATAGATACTATTGTAGATGCGTTAAAGTAATGATTTATAAAAGCAAATTAAAATATTAGGGGTGTGATTATGTTTAATTTAGGGCGTCTATTTGAAAACAAAAGTTCTGAAGATATAAAAGGGATTAAAATAACTGATATTCCTGATTTGTATAAAACCAAAAGATTGAAACTGGAAATTATAAGACAGGATAAGACTATGAGTTTCAATGTCCAAATTAGAGATATGGACAAGAAAAAGAACCAATTACATCTCTCCTGTCAGTATATTCAAAGAGATGAATTTGAAATACAAAAGGGAGACAGAATTAAATTAATTCATAAATATTATAGAGGAATATTGGAATGGGAATGTTCCAAGGTGGAAAAATATAAATTGGAATACCTGGACATATTAGTAGTAGAGCAAAAAAAAAATATGAAGAGAGTTAATCAAAGAGAATTTTTTAGGATAAATTTAAGATTAAATTTTAAATATGAGCATGATGATAAAAGAATAAATGGAGAATTAGAGGATATAAGTTATACTGGTATGAAATTTAACACAAAACAAGAGCATGAAATAGGAGTTATATTAAAAGTATATATTGGAGATTTAATTGAACAGATAGAAATAGTTAGAAGTATTGGAAAAAATGATTATGATAAATTTGTTTATGGTGCAAAATTCAGCAACCCTAATGAGAAAATAGAAAAATATGTTAATAAAAAACAATTAGATGTATTGGGTAAAAAATAGATAGATCTGCTTTAAAATAGGAGGCATTATAAATATGGAGACAGAAAAGGAATTAGATATTGTAGTGGAAGTAGAAGATATGACAGTGGCGTATGATGTTAAACCAGTTTTATGGGATATTGACTTGGATATTCCAAAAGGTGTCTTAATGGCTATTGTAGGACCTAATGGAGCAGGAAAATCAACCTTGATAAAGGCCATGCTAGATTTAATTAAACCAGTATCGGGAAAGGTCTTGTTTAATGGAGAATCCTATAAATCGCAAAGAAGATATATAGGATATGTTCCACAGTCAGAAAGTGTGGATTGGGATTTTCCAGCCAGTGTATTAGATGTGGTTATGATGGGAACTTATGGTGAATTAGGTCTTTTTAAAAGACCAGGGGATGAACAGAAAAAAAGATCTATTGAAGCCCTTGAAAAAGTAGGTATGGAAGAATTTGCTAGCAGACAGATATCAGAACTATCTGGTGGACAGCAACAGAGAATTTTCTTGGCAAGAGCACTGGTTCAAGAGTCGGATATATATTTTATGGACGAACCATTTAAAGGTGTGGATGCTAAAACAGAAGTTGCCATAATAGAACTTTTAAAGGAATTAAAAAATCAAGGAAAGACACTAATAGTTGTTCATCACGATTTACAAACAGTAGAGGAGTATTTTGATTGGGTGGTTCTATTAAATACACAATTAATAGCAGCTGGTCCAGTTAAAACTACATTTACAGATGAAAATTTAAATAAAACCTATAGAAGTGTAGGTCAAATATTAAAAAGGTAGGTGAAAATTTTGAATTTAATAAACTCCGTATTGTCAGATTATACATTACAAATAGTTGCAATGGGCTCAGCAATATTAGGAATTATTTCTGGTGTAATTGGAAGTTTTGCTGTAATTAGAAAAGAAAGTTTATTGGGAGACGCTGTATCTCATGCAGCTTTACCAGGAATAGCAATAACTTTTCTAATAACTCAAACTAAAAATACAGAAGTTTTATTGTTAGGAGCATTGATTTCGGGATTAATAGCTACTTTAATAATAATTTTAATAGATAGGCATTCTAGAGTGAAATATGACAGTGCATTAGCCCTTATATTATCAGTGTTTTTTGGATTTGGTATGGTGCTTTTAACCTATATACAAAAACTACCTAATGCAAATCAAGCAGGATTAGAGAGTTTTATATATGGACAGGCATCCACACTACTTAAAAGAGATGTTCAAGTTATGATGCTATTAGGAGTAGTTTTAATTGGACTAGTTGTATTATTTTGGAAAGAATTTAAATTAGTCTCCTTTGACTCTGATTATGCTGAGAGTTTAGGTTTCTCTTCTAGAAAGATAACCCTAATACTATCAACCATGATTGTAGCTTCAATCATAATAGGACTACAAACAGTTGGAGTAATTTTAATGAGTGCCATGTTAACAGCACCAGCTGTAGCAGCCAGACAGTGGACTGATAAATTATGGTTAATGGTGGTCTTAGCAGCAGTGTTTGGATCCTTATCGGGAATTATAGGAACTATATCCAGTTCAATTATTCCTAATTTACCTACAGGTCCAATGATTGTCCTAACTATAAGTTTTATAGTTATAGTTAGTTTAACATTAGCTCCAAACAGAGGGCTTGTGTGGAAATACTTTAAAGACAGAAGAAATCAAAAGGACATAAATGAGGATCGATTATTGAATAATTTATATCAATTGTATAAAAATCATGATAATGAATGGCATCCTCATGATATTTATACAATAAAGCCAGAAAAGATAAGAAGCAAGCAAGCACTTAATTATGCTAAGGATAGATTAGAATCATTAGAGAGAAAAGGATTGGTTCAGAAGGAATATTTTGACTGTTGGGCCATTACTGAAAAAGGTATAGATTATATGGAAAACTTTATTAGCAAGGGAGGGTTATAATGTCACCAAATGTAGAAATTCAACTTATAGGAATACTTGTAGCAATAGCTTGTTCTTTGCCAGGAGTATTTTTAATTCTGAGGAAAATGGCTATGATGACAGATTCAATAACTCATACCATATTGTTGGGAATAGTAATAGCCTTCTTTATAACGGGAAGCTTAACATCTCCTTTCTTGGTAATAGGAGCAGCATTGATGGGTGTCTTTACAGTAATATTAACAGAAATACTAAATAGTACAGGATTAGTATCAGAGGACTCAGCTATTGGTATAGTATTTCCCCTATTATTTAGTATAGCAATAATAATAATTTCCAGATATGCAGGTTCAATTGCACTGGATACAGATTCAGTTCTCTTAGGTCAAATTGAATTTGCTCCCTTTGATAGATTAGTAGTAAATGGAAAAGATATTGGAGCAAAATCCGTATATTTAATGGGAACAATATTAGTTATGAATCTAATATATGTAATAATGTTTTTTAAAGAGTTAAAAATAGTTACATTTGACCCAGCTTTAGCAACAGTACTGGGAATATCTCCAGTATTAATTCATTATTCCCTAATGGGACTAGTATCAATAACAGCTGTTGGAGCCTTTGAAGCAGTAGGGTCAATACTTGTAATAGCATTTATGATAGGGCCTCCAGTAACTGCCTATTTACTAACTGATGATTTAAAAAAGATGATAGTAATATCTTCAATAATAGGTGGGCTAAATGGATTAATTGGATATAGATTTGCCCTTTATTATGATGTATCCATAGCAG
>JARIDA010000125.1 GCA_029257065.1 Tissierellaceae bacterium
TTCTAAAGCAGATATAATTGTTGCAAATATTATAGCAGATATAATTATTGGAATGAGTGAAAATATAAAAGAATACTTAAAAAGAGATGGGATTTTTATAACTTCAGGAATAATAAAATCCAAGGAAGAAGATGTTAAATCTGCACTAGAAGAAAATAATTTTGAAATACTAGAAATTATGAGAATGAAAGAATGGATATGTATTGTAGCTAGATTAAAATAGGAGGAAATATGGATAGATTTTTTGTGGATCCAGAACAAATAGATGGTGAAAATATTTATATAAAAGGCGAAGATGTAAAGCATATAACAGGTGCATTAAGACTTGAAGAATCAGATGAGATAGAGACTGTTTGTGAAGGCTATGTATATCTTTCTAAAATAATAGAGATAAATAATGATGAGGTAATTTTAAAAGTTTTAGAAAAGAGAGAAGGTACAAATGAAGCTAAAATTAAAATAAATCTATATCAAGGATTAGCAAAAGGTTCAAGAATGGATTATGTTATACAAAAGGGCACTGAAATAGGTATAACAAGTTTCTATGCAGTATCTACGGATAGATCTATTGTTAGAATTAATAATGATAAAAAGAAAAGGTCTAGAATAGAAAGATGGCAAAAAATTGCCAATGAATCAGCCAAACAATGTAAAAGAGATATATTACCTAAAGTTAAGGATATTTTAGAATTTGATGATCTATTAACAATATTGGAAAATAAGAGTAATATATTAATTCCCTATGAAGAAGAATCAAATAATAGGATTAAAGAAAAATTAGGGAAAATAGAAGGAACAGAAATAGACATGGTTATAGGTCCTGAGGGAGGATTTTCTAAGGAAGAGATACTTAGATTAAAAGAGATTGGTGGAGTAACAGTCTCATTAGGACCTAGAATTTTAAGAACAGAAACAGCTGGAGTTATAGCATCCGCTGTAATATTTTATGAATTTGGGGATATGTAGAGGTGATAATATGACAAAAGTAGCATTTCATACATTAGGATGTAAGGTAAATCAATATGAAACAGAAGCCATGGAAAAAATGTTTTTCAATGCGGATTACCAATTGGTTGAAAAAGAAGATATAGCAGATATATATATTATAAATACATGTACAGTGACAAATATATCTGATAGAAAATCTAGACAATTTATTAGAAGGGCAAAAAGAAATAATAAGGATGCTATTATAGCAGTTGTAGGTTGCTATTCCCAAGTTTCACCAGAAGAAATAGAAGGACTAGAAGAGGTTGATGTTATAATAGGAACATCAAATAGAGATAAAATAGTTGAGTTATGTGAAAGAGCGAAAAATAATAATGAGAGGATTAATATTGTCTCAGAAATCAAATATGAAAAAGAATTTGAAGAAATAAAAGTAGATGATTTAAAAGAGAAGACTAGAGCTTATATTAAGATTCAAGACGGATGTAGTCAATATTGTTCCTATTGTATAATTCCATATGCAAGAGGACCAATAAGAAGTAGAGATATAGATGATGTTATAAATGAAGTAGAAAAATTATCTAAGTCTGGTTTTAAAGAAATAGTATTAACGGGAATCCATATTGCTTCATATGGAGTAGATATGAATGATAAGTATATGCTTCATAGATTGATTAGAAAAATATCAGAAATTCCAGGAATAGAAAGAATTAGATTTAGTTCCATAGAACCAAGATTAATAGATGAGGAATTTATGAAAGTCTTGGTGGATAGTGGAAAAGTTTGTGATCACTTTCACTTATCTCTACAATCAGGTTCTGATAGTATTCTTAAAGTGATGAATAGAAAATATACTACAAAGGAATTTGAAGAAATTGTAAACTTAATAAGAGAATATATGCCAGAAGCTGCAATAACAACGGATATTATTGTAGGTTTTCCAAAAGAAACAGATGAGAATTTCCAGGAAAGTTATGAGTTTTTAGAAAAAATAGGATTCTCAAGACTTCATGTATTTAAATATTCACCTAGAGAAGGAACTCCAGCAGCAAAGATGAAAGAACAAATTGATGGAAATATTAAAAATGAACGTTCAGCAAAACTTATAGAATTGGGTAAAGAAAACACTAGAAATTTCAATGAGAAATATTTAGGTGAAAGAGTTCAAGTTTTAATAGAGGAAAATATTGATGAAGCCGAATATATGGAAGGCTACACAAGCAATTATATAAGAGTAAGAACAGATTTTGATATAGAATTAATAGGAGAAATAGTAGAAGTAGAAATAGAGGAGTTAAATGGTGAAGTTTTAACGGGTAAAGTTATTATATAAAAATAAGGAGGTGATATTATGGATTGTGTATTCTGCAAAATAGTAGAAAAAGAGATTCCGAGTGAAATAATTTATGAAGATGAAAGAGTAATAGCTTTTGAAGATCTTAATCCAGAAGCACCAACTCATTTTCTAGTGATTCCTAAAAAACATATATCAAGTACATGGGAGTTAGAAAAAGAGGATTCAGAACTTATTGGGCACATAATATATATAGGATCTAAAATAGCTAGGGAAAAAGGATTAGAAGAAGGATATAGAATAGTTAATAATTGTGGAGAGCAAGGTGGACAAACCGTGGATCATATACATTTCCATATACTAGGTGGAAGAAATTTACAATGGCCGCCTGGTTAAAAAAGTTTGATAAAATTGAATAAATAATGTATAATGTTCTGGTAATGTATTTAATTATAGTATTAAATAACTCTTGCTGTGGAGAGGGGGGAAAGTTCATGTCAGAAATTAAAATTGGAGAAAATGAATCCTTAGAAAAGGCATTGGCTAGATTTAGAAAACAATGTTCACGTTCAGGAGTAATAGGAGAAGCT
>JARIDA010000026.1 GCA_029257065.1 Tissierellaceae bacterium
TAATAAGCCATACCTAGAAACACTAGAGGTATTATTATTAACAAAATAGCTCTTGGCTTTGTAAGTTTTACAGGATAGATACATTGTTTCCGTATTATGAAATTATAGAAGCTAATGGAGATAAAAAATAATAATAAAATCCAATATACCATTATTTGATTATCCATATGTAATTTTCCTCCTTATATTTAAGAACCTCAATCAAATTGTTTTGCTTTGTTTGTTATAATATATCCTAGTAATCACTAACAACAAACTAGATTTAGTAATTATATTTAAGTTCCCAAAACTCTATTAATATTCGTTAGTTTATTTCATTAAGTTTTATTTAATTCTTAATCTGACAAATTCAATTAATTTTATTTCTTGCTAGAGTTCACATAGTTTAAGATAAATCCTACAACGACACCTAAAGCAATTCCAAGTCCAGCACCCAGTCCAATATTTTCAAAGGCTACTCATAAAGCAACCCCAAAGGTATTATTAAGAAAAACTCACTTAAAGACTTATGACTTATATTTCTTTAATTATTATATTTACTCCTACAATAGTGCATAGTATTTTTGAAAAATAAAAAACCTCATACATAGGGCTCAAAAATAAATCTCCCCTTATATTTCCATTTGAATAGATATAAGGTGATATTATTATTAAAATTGCTAGTATTATTTTTATTTTTTTAGAGTTGTCTTTCATAATAAACCTCCTTTACTTATTTTGTATCAACACCAAATAATTTGCTTCTAAAAAAACATCTGAGTTTTACTCAATTACACTTAAGATAAACTGATTTGCATAGTTGGAAATTCTTTATATTCTTTAATATTACTTCTCATTAAATCTTTTCACTAAAAATGAACCTAAAGAAATAATTGCTAATAAACTCATAACTTACGCAATAGATCTTGATATATCAAATATTATTTTCATCCCCTATCTTTACTTAACTAATATGATTATACCCTTTTCTACTAATATTTCTCAATTTATAATATTAAAATCTTAAAATTATAAAAGCTTCTCATTCTCCTAATTATATAAGTGAGCGAAAAGTAATTTTATTTGATAGTTAGCTGACTTAAAGATTAAATATCTACTTGAATGCTCTGTCTAACTGCAGCGCTAATTGACAAAGTATAGATTTTCGATATAATCAATCTATAATACTTAACTTAGTTTTAAATTTTGGCTTAGGATTAGTGGGAATGTTACCAATAGGATTGGTAGTAAAAGAAGATCCCCTTATCTCAAAATTATATATCCTATCTTCCTTAATTGTGCAAGGTCATTATAATTGATATGAAATATTACTATGAAATTGAAAAGGAAGTGAAAAAATGAATAATATTAAAGAAGTAATAGAAAAAGAACTAAATAATATATTTTTAGATTTGAAAAATTTCAGAAAGAAAATACACAGTAATCCAGAATTATCATATGAGGAATTTGAAACTACCAAAACAATTAAAGAATATCTTCTTGAAGATAATATTGAATTTAATAATTTTGAAGATTTAACTGGTGGTTATGCATACATAGATTGTGGTAAGGAGACTACAATTGGATACAGAGCAGATATTGATGCTCTTCCTATATTGGAAAAAACAAATGCTGATTTTAAATCTAAAAATGATGGTTTAATGCATGCTTGTGGGCATGATATTCATACAACAGTAGCATTAGGGGTAGCAAAAATGTTAAATACTCTAAAGGAAGATTTAAATCACAATATTATAGTAATATTTCAACCTGCTGAGGAATCTAATCCTCAAGGAGGGGCTAGATTAGTTGTTGAGCAGGGGATTTTTGAAAAGTACAATATAACTGAGATCTATGGACTACATGTATGGCCTGAATATGATGTAAATGAAATCGCAATTAAGGAAGGTCCTCTAATGGGTTCATCAGATAGATTCAGTATTACCGTTCTAGGTGAGAATGCACATGCAGCTGAGCCTCATAATGGTATAGATGCTATATCGATATCAGTGGATATAATAAATGCTATAGAACATAAGTTAAGGCGAGAAATAGATCCTTTTGAAGCAGCATTAGTTTCTATAGGAGATATTCATTCCGAAGGAAGGTATAATGTTGTTTCGGCTAATGTAGAAATTGGCGGTACTATAAGAACAATTTCTGAAGAAACGCGTGAATACGTTCATAAAAGAATCAATGAAATTGTAACAAACATAGCTGATGCTTATCATGGAGATGCCATAGTTAATATTAATGATGGTTATCCTGTTTTAAGTAATGATGCAGAATTAACTAAAATATTTGTTAAAAATGCCGAGGAAATTCTAGGTGAGGATAATGTTATTACAAATATAAATCCTAGCTTAGTAGGAGAAGACTTTGGATTCTTTAGCAAATTAGCACCTTCTTTGTTCTTTTTCTTAGGCTGTGGAGGTGAATATCCTCTTCATAGTAATAAATTTTTGCCAAAAGAAGATACAATTTATACAGGTGTAGAATTAGTTTGTAACCATATTCTTACTAGATAAGTATATTATTAGCGATTATTTAAGCTTCTTAAGTTTTTCTTAGGAGGCTTTTTTATTTTCCTATTAATAGTAGAATCATTTTGGATTTAGCTTCTATACTAGGACATATTAGCCTAGAAACTACCTTAGCATTCTGACAAACTCATTATAAGCCAGTTACAAAACCATCAATAAGGAAAGAGCCTTCTTCCATTTCTTCTAATACAACATAAAAAGATGTTTCTGATTCTGGATATAGGGCTGAAGTTTTTGCAGTTTCCATCTCAACATCAACAAAAACATTATATTTTCCATCTTCTGAGA
>JARIDA010000046.1 GCA_029257065.1 Tissierellaceae bacterium
AGTCCCATATTTTTCTTGGAATTTAAAATAAAATTTGCCATATTTTTATTCATATTATTGTATGATTCTTGTTTCCAAAGATTCACTTGTTTTTGTTGAGTAAATCTATCAACTTTCATTCTCTCTACTTTCATCAGACTCTCCACCATTGAATCCGTGTCAAATCCTGATGCTAATCCTGATAATCTCATATTTCCACCTCTTTTTATATTTTGTACCTATTTAACTATCTATTATATTGATTCGTCTATTAGTATTCCTGCAACTTCCCAAAGTCCAGCTAACATATCTAGTATTTTTTCTGGGGGCAATTCTCTGATTACTTCATCTGTTACAGAGTCCAATACCTTAACTGTTATTTGCTTAGTTTTTTCATGTATTCCAAATTCAAACTTTCTATCGTAAGTTACAAATTCTTCATTTGCCTCTTCAATTAAATCCATTATATCTTGTTTAGAATATAGATCTTCTATTACTATTGTTTTTTCTTCTCGCTGACTTTTTACTTCCATTTTTTTATTTTCTATATTTATATCTTCTTTTTGTAAATTTATCTTGGATTGATTATTGGATTGAGTACTTGTATTATTATAGTTTATATTACTATTACTATCAATTCTCACATCTTTTTCCCCCTCATATTTTAATTCTCTTATGTATTCTATCGGCACAGATTGGCTTTTCTTTAGTATTTAGTATTATTATTTATTTTTAATCCTAATTATCACTCTAATATAGGGTAAATAGGGTTTTCCTAATATACTTTATTTTTTAATAATTGTGAATTCAATCCAATATAGTATATAATAAAGTTGATAAAAGAGACAAATCATAGGTGTTTACTAATCCTATTTAAGATATTTTATACAAAGGCGGGATAATATGAGAGATACTATTATGAATTCTATAGTTGACAAAGTTGACGATATTAAAGTTCTACCTGGAGTTCTCACTAGAATTATGGAGATTACAGAAAATCCTGACTCTAATGTTTACGATATGGAGAAAATTATACTTTCAGATCAAGCACTTACAACAAAGGTCTTAAGACTGGCAAATTCTGCTTATTATGGATATGGAAGAAAAATCTCTACAATAAGCCAAGCCACCTTGCTTTTAGGATTCAATACTATAAAGAGTATGGCTATAGCAGCAACTGTTAGTCCTATGATGCAAGGAGAGTTAAAAGGATATGCTCTTGATTCCAATGATCTATGGATACAGTCACAAACTTGTGCAATAATATCCAGACATATTGCTAAAAAATCAGGTAAATACGATCCTGAAGAGGCTTATGTGGCAGGACTTCTCAGAGATATAGGCAAGACAATATTAAATGAATATATGGTGGATGAATATATTAAAGTTGTAGATTTGATTATGGACGAAAGATATTCATTCTCTGATGCTGAAAAGATGATCTTTGATTTTAACCATGCTGAATTAGGAGCAAAAATTGCTGAAAAATGGAATTTACCAGATCATTTGGTTGAAGCAATTAAAAATCATCATAATCCAGACAGGTCTGAAGCTGAGGGTAAAGATAGGATACTCCTTTCAATTGTCCATATAGCTGATGCAATGACTATGATGTTGGGAGTTGGTTTAGGTGTTGATGGATTATCCTATACACTTTCAGAGGACTCTTTAGACTTATTAGAAATAGATGCAAATGATTTTAGCCAAATAATCTCTGATGTTTCAGATCTTATAAAAGATAGAGAAAGCTTTCTTCTAAATAATTAACAATTTACACAGGGGGTAAATTATGGAAAAAATAAAAATAGATGATTTCTTAAACTATAAATTTCTATCCAATATGGAATTTTCTCCTAATGGAAAAAATACAGCTTTTATACTTCACAATATGAATTTGGAGTCAAATAATTATGATTCCAATATTCATATATATAATGCATCCAATAATAATACTTTAAAGCTGACTTCTACAGACGAGGAGTTATATTTTAAATGGATGAATGAAAATGAAATTGTATTCCCTTCTTTTAGAGATTCTAATGATCTTAAAAGAAAAGATGATTTTGAAACTTTTACTCCTTTCTACAAGATAAATATTAATGGTGGAGAGGCAAATAGATTCTTTGAAATTCCCATGTCAGTAAATTCATTTGAATTTATTGATAAGGATAATATAATTTTCACAGGAAAATTTGACCATTCTAAAAGAGATTTTGATAATTTATCTTTGGAAGATAAATTAGAAAGCAAAGATTATCTAATTATGGATGAACTTCCTTTCTGGGGTAATGGAAAAGGAGATATAAATAAGCTTAGAAATCCAGCTTATATTTATAATATCTCTAGCGGAGAAATTAAACAGATAAATGATAATTTTACAAATACTCTACTGATTCAATTAAATGGAGATAATACCAAAGCTCTTATCTTATCTAGAACTTTTAAAGATATGGAGCCATTGAAAATGGATTTATCCCTATATGATATAGAAAAAGGAGAACTTAAACTTTTAGATAGTGATAATTATATTTATTCTTTTGCAGATTTTATTCAGGATAAAATAATATTTATAGGGACAGATATGAAGAGATATGGAATGAAAGAGAATCCTCATATTTTCACTATGGACTTAGACGGAAACAATTTGCAACAAATTAGCGATAATAGTTTTGACTCTCCAGCAGGCTCTACTATTGGTTCAGACTGTAGATATGGAAGTTATAGATCTTTTAAGGTGGATGGAGACTTCTTGTATTTCTTAACTACTGAAGGAGATTCTTCTAATCTAAAAAGAATCAATTTAAATGGTGACATTGAAAATCTAACAGAGAGTCTAGGTTCAATTGATGGAATAGATATTTCAGATGGAAAGATACAATTTATTGGTCTGAGAAATTTAAAGCTACAAGAACTTTATTCTTTAAATGGAGAAGAAAATCAAATCACCCATTTTAATGACTGGATATATGATAAGAGAAGTATTTCAAAACCAGAAGCTATTAGTTTTGATACAGATGGAGTTACTATTCATGGTTGGGTGATGAAACCAGTGAATTTTGATTCTAATAAAAAATATCCTACTATTCTAAATATACATGGAGGACCTAAAACTGCTTTTGGTGAAACATTTTTCCATGAAATGCAATATTGGACTAATAAGGGATATGGGGTAATATTCTGTAATCCTAGAGGTTCCGATGGTAAGGGCAATGAATTTGCAGATATTAGGGGTAGATATGGATCTATAGACTATGAGGATCTTATGAATTTTACAGATTTTTGTATAGAAAATTATGAGTTTATAGATGAAAATAGACTTGGAGTTACAGGAGGTTCCTATGGAGGATTTATGACTAACTGGATAATTGGTCATACAGATAGGTTTAAAGCTGCAGCATCACAGAGAAGTATTTCAAATTGGTTTTCATTTTTTGGAACAACAGATATTGGATACTTTTTCACAGAGGATCAGCAGTCTTCAACTCCTTGGGATAATCCAGAAAAACTTTGGGCTCTTTCTCCACTTAAATATGCCAATCGAGTTACAACGCCAACTCTATTTATACATTCAGCTGAAGATTTTAGATGTTGGGCTCCAGAAGCACTACAAATGTTCTCTGCTCTTAAATATCATGGGGTAGATTCAAGAGTTTGTCTATTTAAAGATGAAAATCACGAATTAAGCAGATCTGGAATGCCAAAACACAGGATTAAAAGATTAAAAGAAATAACAGAATGGTTTGATAAATATCTATAAAAGGGAACTTAAGGTTCCTTTTTTTATGCTTATTGGCCTTATTTTATGAATTTGATATTGATATTTTAAATTGCTATAATAAGAGGGATAATATAAAGATAATTGAGGTGAAAATTTGAAAATAAAAAATATAATAAATAATATAGAGGATTATTCAACAAATATATTTGTTGAATTTATAGTGAAATTAGGTCTTAGATTAAAAGCTCACAATGTAACGGCAATATCAGCTCAATTGTCCTATTATCTATTCCTATCACTTTTTCCATTTATAATAGTTTTTTTAAATATTCTAAGTTTTACTCCTTTGGCACAGATAGATGTACTTTCTGAGCTAATTCAATATATGCCTTCGGACATACAGAATATAATAATAGTTTTAGTTAAAGAAACTGTGGAAAGTAGTAATGAAACATTGCTTTCTATAAGTGCTATCACCGGTATATGGGCTGCATCTAAAGGAGCTTTAGCTTTTATGAGAGTTATGAATAAATCCTATGTGGTGGAAGAGAATCGTAATTTTATTATTACTAGAATAATATCCATAATAATAACAATTACCTTGTTTCTATCCTTTATTTTAGCTCTTGGTACCTTGGTCTTTGGTAAGATGATTGGAAATAAGCTATTTTCCTTTTTTGGACTTGGACGAGCATTTCTGGTTTTTTGGGAATATTTCCGGAAATTAGCCTCACTTTTCTTTATGACAATAATCTTTGCACTTTTATATAAATTTGCACCTGCTAAAAAGAATGGTAGTAGAATTAGAATTATAGAAGCTTTGCCCGGATCAATATTCGCTTCCATTGGATGGGTTTTAACCTCTCTTGGTTTCGCATACTATGTAAATAATTTTAGCAACTTTGCCAAAACCTATGGAAGTCTAGGTGGAATTATAGCTCTTTTACTTTGGTTGTATATTAGTAGTGTAATAATTATTCTAGGCGGAGAGATTAATGCAACTTTAAAAAATTTAAAAACTGATAAAGTTTAAGATTTAAATTATTATGCCGATATATAATATAGAGGATAGATTTGAATTGATAAAATCTGAGAGGTGAGATGATATGAAAATCGATGGAATAGGTTTAAATAATCAGATACAAGGTTCTAATAATAAAGATAAAGTAGAAAAAGAGGACATGGATAAAAAAGGTGTTAAAGAAAATAAAGAGACACCTGCAGCAGTTTTTGAAAAAACTACTGAAAAAAAATCTGATATTGGAACAATATACAATAAAGAAGCAATACTAAAATTAAAACAGCAAACAGAAAATAACAGACTTAAAATAATCACAATGGTTCAAGATTCTATTAGACGTCAAAAGGGTGCTTCAGATATAGCGGATTTGACTTTAGAAATAACAGGTCTTGATAAAAAGGGAATTGAAGAAGCTGAAGCCATGTTGGCAGAAGATGGAGATTTAGGAGTTGAAAAAACCAGTCAAAGACTAGTTGATTTTGCCATTGCAATTTCTGGTGGTGACACTTCAAAGGCTGGAATTTTAAGAGACGCTATAGATAAAGGTTTCTCTGAAGCTAAGAGAATGCTTGGTGGAAAACTACCTAAAATTTCAGAAGATACCTATAAAGCAACAATGGAAAAATTTGACTCTTGGGCTAATGGAGAGGATTTAGTAAAAGAGTAATATAAAAAAGGCTATTATCTTTAAAGATAATAGCCTTTTTTTCTATAAACTTATATCCAGACTTCCACCAATATGTGGATTAACTGATGTCTCCATCATTTTAGTCAAATCTGCCATTTGCCCTTCAGATGTATCCATTGCCATCTTTAGAACAGATGTACCAATTTCTTGTGAAATTTTCATCTGACTAAGTCCCATTGATAATGCTGCAATATCCATATTATCAACCCCTTTATTGATTCTATAAATAGCCTTCGTATATTATTATCGGCTAAATTTAGAATATATCCAGTTATTTATCCCAGAACTTTGAATTTCCTTAACTCTATCATAGGCACTATTAGCATGATTATACATTCTCAATTTATAATCAAAATAGTCAACTCCCACTTCTGACTTGTATTCAGTCCAAATAGCCCATAGGAAAGACCCCAGTCCCATATAGACATATACCTTAAGTAAATCCTCTTTTTCTGGATCTCGTCCCAGATAATATTGAGTTATTTTATAAACTTCCTCATCAGGCATATCTCCATAAATACAAAACATACCTATATCTAGTAGAGCTGGACCCATTCCTGCATATTCCCAATCTATTAATATTATATTTCCCTTATCATCAACCAAATAATTATTCTTATTTGCATCTGCATGAACCAAAACATCCTCATCATCAAAAGCTTCCTCAATGCCAATAAGTTCACGCATTTTAAATCTTATTTGACTAAATAATTCTGATTCATATAGATCTTCAGAACAAAGATCTATATATTCTCTTATTTTATTTTTAATATCAAATTCATGAGATACTTTAGCCCCACTTTTGTGAAGTGTTTTCAAAATATCAATTGACTTAGCCACTTCTAATGGATTTTCTAGTTTCATAGATCTGGAGTCACTGAAAAACTTGGTAAGTTTAATTCCAGTCTCTCGATCAAAAGCAATAATCCGATCAGATATATCCAATTCTTTAATTGCTAAATAAACATCATGTTCATAAAGTCTATTCACAAGTTCATCTGTTCCTTCACCAGGGACTCTACAAATATATTTATTATCTCCAACTTCAAAAGTAAAAGAAGAATTTGTCATTCCAACTTCTAAAGGTTGAGAGTTCTTTATCTCAGATTGTTTTATATTAAAGACACTGGCAATATATTCCAATATCTCATTTGAAGAATCATCTTTATATTTTTCATCTAGATCCCTTAATTCATCTAGATTGTCCAATTCATATACCTTTTCTTTGGTTTGTTTATACAAATAAATATTAAACTCTTCAATATTTCCTATTAAAACATCCTCTATATTATAGTTTTTAACATTTTTAGTTTGATAATATTCTTCCATAATTCTTCTATAGATTTTTGAATCTGCTTCAGTAAGAAAAATTGGCCCATACATTTGCCAATCTGCATTTTTTTTCTTTTTCAAACTAGTAATTCTGTCATCTTCATCAAATTCAATTCCTATTTTATTACTATTATCCTCTTTATTAGAACCAGCTATCCAGCTTCTCTCTTCATATTCATTAAAAATATTATCTACCATATAATTATCCCCTGATAATAAATATGTATTGGAGAGTAGATGTCTACAATAATAAAGATTTAAAAAATTGTTCTCATTAGCATATTTTAATTCATGAGATATTTTAATACCATACTCATCTTTTAAATAATTCAACTCATCTCTATCTTCATCAACAGCAACTGTAATATCTGTAATTCCAACATTTAGAAGCTGTTTTATTTGCCTTTCCAATAAGGATTCTCCTTTTATTTCTAAGAATTCCTTATCTTTTTCAAAAGTCAGAGGAACAACTTCTTCTTGTCTTTTAGATACTACTATAATAGCATTATCAACTTTAATTTTTCCCATATAAATTCCTCCTAGATCCTTTAAATAAGCTTACAAGTCCATTATACTACATATTTAAGGAATCTAAAAATAGAGAATAGAGAAAGGTATTATCTTAATAATTCAAATCCTTTAGATCTGCTCATATTTTTATGTATTTGAGATATTAATATTTTATCCTCATAAATTTCTTCCTTAACATCTTCAAAGAGATCCATAGCATTCTTTACATCTTCAATTTTAAAATCTTCTTTTTCAATATTCTCAGTAAGCAAAACCAGTTCCCTATCTATTTTAGGTCTCACCCTATTTTTTATTCTCTCTTTATCTACCAATGTTTTGATTTCTAAGAATTCTTCTAATTTATCATCCAATTCTACTCTCTCTCTATCTAAAAAAGTTTCTTTTATAAAACCCTCTTCAATATTCTCTATATTAAATTCAAAATCCTCTTCCATTGAGAAAAGTCTAAACTCAACTCCCAATACATCTTCTCCAATATTAGATCTTTCATTTAATATTTTAGCTCTTTGGATAATACTGGACAGGTCTTCTTTAAAATATTGAATATCTTCAGCTTTTATTCTCTCCTTTCCCACTAAAGCTATATTCCCATTACTTTTATCCGTATAGATTTTAATATTTCCGTCTAAAGCTTCACCATGTCTATAAAAAACATTCATATTTTTCCCATCAATACTGGTTATCTTTAATGTGCCTTCTCTTTTTAAATTCTCATAACCCTTATTCTCAATATTAGTATTAGTTTTTCCCTGTAAATACCCACTCCTATTCAAATTATTTATTTTCATATTATCACCTTTCCAAATACCTTTGATTTTCTACTGATTATGGCTTTAGCTTTTCAGTATTATCGGCTATTTATGCTTATTCTTTAATGAATTTAAAACCATAAAAAATATATATAGCAAATATAATTATTTCATATGTCTCACAATTTTATTTTTTGATAAATCTATCTTATACTGGGTATATTATATATAGGACCAACTTGTAGTTATTTTAAGGAGGTGTGTTATGACTAAAATCAGATCCACAAATTCAGTTAAAAGTAAAAGAATACATTCTAGTTATGTACAAAGAAATAGAGTTGTTAGTCAATCCTCATCAATTGATCCTGTTCAGCCTGTAAATCCTGTTCACAATGATATTGGTTCCTCTTCTGCAAATCATTTACTTTCCTCTGATGCCTTTTATGAGAAATTAGAGGAATTGACTAAAGAGTATTTGAATTTCTATCATCAAGAGAGAAATTTAAAAAAAGCCATAGATGATATTGAAGAGGATATGGATATAGATTTAGTATATATAAAAGAACTATTAAATAAATATAACAGAACCACTAAAGCCTTAAATAAATTTGATCAACAACTTAACACAAATCATAGTGAAAATATTGCAATTATACTTCAAGAGTATAAATATGATTTAAACCAAATGGGAATTTTTATACATGGAGATAATAGTCTCTATTTAGATGAAGATTTATTCAAATCCAATCTGTTAGAGTCTAAAGATAATTTTAAAAAGGCATTTAATCCTATGAGAAGAATGATATTAAGATTATATAGAAATTTTACAAATATTCAAGGACCCTATAGAGATAGAGCTGAAGCCAAATACGATGATTTCCCTAATAGAGATTATACTGGATTGGTAATGGATAAGAAGAGTTGATATATTATCATATATTCTTGATCATAATAATATCAATATCTTTCTCTTCAAATCCTATTTCTCTATAAATTTTTAATGCATTTTTATTCTCATCTGTTACTAGAAGAGAAACTTTCTCAATCCCTTCTCCCTGCAAGCTTCTTAAAGCAGATCGAATCATATATGACCCAAATCCTTTTTTTCTCTCCTGACTAAAAACAACTATATCATAAATATAAGCAGACCCTATATCTTCTCTCTTTTGTACTGTTAGGGAGCCTATTAGTCTATTTTTTTCTTCTAAAAAATACACAGTAATCGATGGATCTTTTAACATTTCCCTTAAAGAGCCTTCACTTAATTCATCTTCAAATCCATGAAGAATAATATTTCTATAATCTTCCCCATCAGATACTCTGATTGCTCTAAAAGTTAAATTTTCTTTTTTATCCAATTCAATTTCACTTTGAGACAAATCTATTTCCATAGTCCAAGAATACATATTGATATTAAATTTTAATTTTTCTGCAAAATCTAAACTTCTATTCAATCTCTCTTTTACAAAAGTTTCAACTAAATCAACCTGCTTGCTCTTGGCAAAATCTTCAAGTTTAGAATATAATTTCCTTCCCAATCCTAATGATCTATGGTCTGGAGAAATTATTATATTAAAATTTGCTTGATTTAGATATATTCCATTTATCATACATGTTCCAATTCCAATTAATTTATAAGCCTGATAAATAAGAAAAATTCCATCACTAAAATTTTCTATTACATGCTCCAACCATTCTTCTGTTATAGAATATCCTAAATCATCTATTTGATTAACCTGGTCTATTAATTCATAAAAATCTTTTTTATCTTCCATTTCCATATTTCTTATTTCAAAATCCAAATCCACACCCCTATCACTAAGACAATAGAGTTGGCTGCTCTTCTAAAAGTTGAATTTCAGCTTTCAACCCAATAATCTCTTCTTCTATAAGGTCAATCTCTTCTGAACTTAAGTTTTCTTCCAGTACTTTCTTACCTAGTTTTTTCATTTTAGCCAATCTACTGTCTTTCATTTCCAATAATTCTATTTTTTGAACAATTCTCTCTAAATCCTGTTCATTTAATTTTTTAATCCCATTATCATTAATCATTTAATCACCTATTCCCTTTTAAGAAACCACAAATGGTCTTAAGCTTATTTCTATCTCTTCTCTCCAAGCTTCAAAAGCTGGTTTAACAGATGCGTTTAAAATTTCATATGCTTTTTGTCCATTATTTCTTTCATAATCCATTACTAAAGTGTCTAATTGTCCTCTAAATATATCTGATTTAATTTCTATTTGATTTTCTCCTATATCATCTATCAGAGGAACTAAAGCTGATTCCACTGCTGAGTAAGCACCTATAATATCTGATAATACATTAGTGGTCTCTTCTAATTCCAAGTCCTCCAATTTTCCCTCTATATAAACTATTCCCTCTTCCATTGTTTCTAGCAAATTCAAAATATTTTTTATTACATCCATATCAGGCATAGCTTCACCTTACCTTTCTTTTATTATACACCTATTATAGCATATAAATTTAGTATCCAATTTTTTTGGGTAATAGTCATATAGAGGTGATTAGGATGAAAATAGTTACATTAATTGAAAATGACACCCAAAGTGGTAAGGACCTATATAATGAGCATGGACTTTCTCTATTTATTCAGGTGGATGGTAAAAATATTTTATTTGATTCTGGTCAAAGTGGCCGATTCATAGACAATGCAAAAGCTTTAAATATAGATTTAAAGGAGTTAGATTATGTGATATTAAGTCATGGTCACTATGATCACAGCGGAGGTTTTAGAAGACTTATTGAAGAGATTAATCCTAATATTAAACTCTTTTTAGGTGAAGGGTTTTTTAATGCAAAATATAATAGAGTAGATGAAAATAGATATGATTATACAGGAAATCCTTTTGACAAAGAATTTTTACAAAATAATAATATTGAAACTAAATATGTCCATGAAAACATGCTCCATATAACAGAAAATCTTGTAGTTTTCTCTAATTTTAATATAAATCCTGAATTTGAAAATACAATTGAAAGAATGTATTTAAAGAAAGATGGAGAATATAAAAAAGATCAGTTTTTAGATGAAATTTCTCTGGGAATTAAAAGTGACCAGGGAATTATAGTGCTAGTAGGTTGTTCCCATGTGGGAGTTGTAAATATATTGGACACTATAAAAGATAGAACTGGTGAAAATATACATTCTCTAATAGGAGGTACTCATTTAGTGAGAGAAGATGATGAGCAAATCAATAAGATAATAGAATATTTTAAAGTAGAAGACATAAAGAATATTGGAGCTTGTCACTGTACAGGTAAACAAGGGGAAACCATGCTTAGTCAGCAGTTGGAAGAAATTTTTATTAATAATAATACAGGACAAATTTTAGAGTTTTGATTTTAAAGATATAATAGTATAAAAATAGACTAGAGAATTTTATTCTCTAGTCTATTAATCTTTTAATATTCAAAAACTGATATGGCATCTAATAGTTCACTTGCCATATTTGAAAGTTCTATGGATGAACTTGCCACCTGTTCCATAGCTGCAGACTGTTCCTCTGAGCTTGCAGACACATCTTCTGAGTCTCTTGCCGTGTCTTGAGATAATTTGGATATTTGATCAAATCCACCTCTTATACCACCAGCATCCTCTTTTGTTGCATATATTAAACTTGTAATCATTTCTATTTCCTTCACTACGTCATTTATATTCTCTAAGATTTCTGAGAATTTATTGCCTGATTCAACTACAACTTGAACTCCTGATTCCACATCCTTACTGCTTGAATCAATTGAACTTACTGCTGAATTTATCTGTTCCTGTATATCAACCACTATTTTAGCTATTTGCTCTGTAGAATTAGAGGACTGTTCAGCTAATTGTTTAACCTCTTCTGCTACAACCGCAAAACCAGCTCCTGCCTCACCAGCCCTTGCTGCTTCTATAGCTGCATTTAATGCTAATAAATTGGTTTGATCTGCTATATCTCCTATAACTCTAACAATATTTTCTATTTCCTTTGAACTTTGATTTAATATTTTAATTTCTTCTGAAGTTTTATTTGTAGAATCTTTAAGATCACCCATTCTATTAACTGCAGCTTCTGAAGATTTAATTCCCTCTTCTGCTGATATCAATGTATTTTGTGAAGATATATTTATTCTTTCAATATTATTACTAACCTGATCCATACTTTCAAGCATATTATCCATAGTTTCACTTGAGTTCTCCACTGATTGCATTTGATCACTTGCCAATTCACTCACATGTAACATTGAATTTGCAACTTCTTCTGAGGCAGCTGTAACTTCCTCTGCTGCTGCAGATAATTCTTGACTTGTAGCAGCCACCCTTCCAGAGATTTCATCACTTTCACCTATGACAACCCGTAATCCAGCCATCATCTTATTAAATGACTCTGCTAATCTTCCTATTTCATCATTTGTCCTAATTTCTATATCCTCTTTTAAATTTCCTGAAGCTACTCTATCTGCAGCTTCTACTAGATTATTTATAGGATTTAATGAATAATTTAAAAATACATAAAATGCTGATAGAAGAACTACTAATAATATTCCTGTGTATATTATGGAGTTTCTTCTTATACTATTAATACTCTGAACTAATTCTGTTCTATCTTGAACTATTTTGAAATATCCTTTAACCTCTCCATTATAATTCTTAAAGGGCATTAAAAGTATATTATCCCTTCCATTTTCTGTAATCTTATGTACTATTTCTCCATTTTTAATATCGCTTAATATGGAGGCGTCTTCTATCTGCCATTGGTCTTCATCCATTGTTCCATCAATTACACTAGCTGCATCAGCTTCAAATTCATATGTATAAAATTCACCAGTATAATTCTCTTTTAATCCCTCTAGAAAACCCTTTCCAAAATCACTACCATATTCTACTGTACCTATATGGTTTCCCTCATATGAAATTGGATAGACAACTCTAAATCCATATCCTGCAACACCTTCTTCTAATCCTCTAACTATTTCTCTACTTTCATTTGCCTGATTAACCGTGAATCTAAAATCCTTTAAACTGTCCCCAAATTTTTCTGGGCTATGCAATCTAAGAAAAGAAGTTGAATCTGGTAAATGAAATTGAATCTGTGTCATTTTATCTGATAGTGAATCATATACTGGTAAAACCATAGCTTTTAAAGCTTCTCGGTCCTTCTCTGAAAATGCTCTTTGAACCTCCTTATTATTAGCCATTGTAGTTACACTGAGCTGCGCACTTTCAAGTTGTTCTTCCATTTCCATATCTATGGACATGCTTAATAGATCTAAAGCTTCCATCTCTTTTCCCATTATCACTTTTGATGTTTCTCCAAATGTATATAATGAAAATATGGTAAATACAACCAATATAGAAATACTAATTCCAATAAATATTTTTGATTTTAATGACATTGTTAATCTCCCCTTTACATATAATTGATAATACTATCTCTTTTGATTGTATACTATTAAAATCCTTAAATCAAAAAACTGGTTATATTATAATATAACCAGTTTACAAATTACTATTAAACTATTTAGCTCTTATAGAATCCTTTGTCATCTCTTGTGTATTCATTTGGTATAATTGTGGATTTATCTATATCTACCGACACAATTGAATGGGCATTTTCAAAAAGTCTATTAGAATCCTCATCTAAACGTATTAAGGTCATTCTCTTGCCTTCATCTTTATATCTTTCTGCCATTGCATCAACTGCTTCTAATGCAGAATGATCCATAATTTTTGCATATTTAAAATCAACTATAACTCTATCCGGATCATTTTTAACATCAAATAATTCTCTATAACTCAATACTGATCCAAAGAATAGTGATCCATTTATTTTATAGGTTTTAGAACCATCTTCATTATTCTCTATATTAACATAAATAACTTTACCCTTTTCCCAAGCAAATACTAAAGCTGATAATATTACTCCTATAATAACCGCTGTGGCTAAATCTGCAAATATTGTAACCACAGTTACTACCAATATAACAAAAGCATCCTGTGCTGGTATTTTTTTACCATATTTTAAACTTTGCCATTCAAATGTTCCAACAACTACCATAAACATTACTCCAACCAAGGCTGCAAGTGGAATAACATTTATTAAATTTGATCCAAACATAATAAACATAAGAAGTGATGATGCAGCAACCAGTCCAGACAATCTGGTTCTACCACCGGATTTAGTATTAATAATGGATTGACCTATCATAGCATCTCCACCCATTCCACCAAAGAAACCATTGGCTAAATTAGCCATTCCTTGAGCAATACATTCCCTATTACTATTCCCTCTAGTATCTGTCATTTCGTCAATAACCCTAAGTGTAAGCACCGCCTCTGTTAATCCTACTAAAGCAGCAACCACTGCATAGGGAGTAATTATCTTAAACATTTCCAGACTTATCTTAACCTGTGGAATATAAAATTTAGGCAATCCACCCTTTAACTCCATTCCTGCAAAGTCCTGTACATTTCTTAAATGATATCCATTTTTATCTAAAACCACTGCAATAATTGTCATTACAATAATTGCTGCTAAACTGGATGGAATAGCCTTTGTTATTTTAGGAAGAAAATGAATAATCAACATTGTTAAAGCTACAAATGAAAGCATTATTATTATATCCCCTGAAGGCATCCAAGCCTTAGTCACAACTTCAGATCCACCTACTTGGATTACCTTATCCACTTTAAATAAAGCCCATTGAGATATAAATATCACTATGGATAATCCATTAAGAAAACCTAACATAACTGGATAAGGTATTATCCTGGCATATTTTCCTAAACCTAATACTCCTATTAAAATTTGAATAATTCCCATTAGAATTACTGTGGCAAACAAATAATCCATGCCATATTGTGATATTAATGATGCAAATACAATGGATATTGCTGCTGTTGATGAACTTATCATTCCTGGTCTTCCCGTAAATAAAGCTGCTATAAATCCTATCATAACTGCAGTCTGTAAGCTCAATATTGGACTTACTCCAGCCACAAATGCAAATGCAACTGACTCAGGTATTAATGCTAAAGCAACTGTTATTCCTGCTAAAATATCTCCTCTGAAATATTTTTTATTACTATTAAAACTGTCCACTAATCTTTCCAAAAAACCTCTCCTTTTTCTATATATTCTATTTTACAGATTTTCATCTGTTATCTTTTTTATGGATATCTGCTAAATTGTAGGCACTCATTAAATTTAGTCTTATATTGGATTCTAGACTTATATCTTGAAGTTTTCTCTAAAAAAACAACATCTCCGAGTATAACACAAAGAGACTTAAGTAGCTAGTTTTATAGTTAATAGTTAAATAAACAGAGAAAAACTGCCAATTGAAGGGGGCCCCAACTAGCAGTTTTTTAATATATTCAGATTATATTCCTTCAATTCCTTTTATTTTTATTTTTCTTATTTTTGCATATATTGTAAATAGGAGCATTCCAATTAAAGCATTTATAACTATTGCTCCTCCTGGTTTCACATCATAATAAAATGAAATTGTTATTCCCAGCATCATATAAACTATTCCCAATATTACTGAAATTATATAGGTTTCTTTGTAACTACGACTAACTATTAAAGATGTTGCTACAGGTAGCACTATTAAAGAGGTTACTAATAATGCTCCTACTATTTTTACAGCTAAAGCAATTGTTATTGCTGAAAGTATGGTAAATATTCCATTTACCAATTTTACATCTACTCCTGCTAAACGAGCCAGATTATCATCCACTGCTATATCCAATAATCCACCGTAAAATACAATACTTGCTGCTACTACCAATATAAATATGGCAGAAACAATTATAACATCCATAGGTGTTACTGAGGATATACTACCAAATAAATAGGACTCAAAAGTATTTCCTCCTGGTGCAAAGTCTGAAAGTATGGCTGCTGTACCCAGTCCAATACTAAGTATAATGGCTGTTGCCATATCCCCATATTGTGGGAATTTCTTTCTAATAGATTCAATGGAAAAAGCACCTAATACACAGACCACTATAGCACCAATCATTGGATCTATTCCAAGTATTAATCCAATTCCCACTCCTGCTAAAGAAACATGTGATAATGCATCTCCAACCATGGAGGTCTTTCTATTAACCATAACTATCCCTATAAGAGGTATCATTATGGATAGTAGAAAAGAAACTATTAAAGTTCTTCTCATAAATTCAAACTGCAACATTTCTAGCCCTCCTCTCTCTAAGCCTTCCTCTTTTCAATCCATAAATTTTATCCAGACTTAAATTTTTCTTGGCTGAAGCAATTTCATGTGTCACTAATATTACTGTCATATTATGCTTTTTATTTAACTCTTCAATTACCTTGTAAAAATTAATCTTACTCTCCTCGTCCACACCTGCTGTTGGTTCATCTAAAATTATTATCTCTGGAGAATTTATCATGGCTCTTGATATTAAAACCCTTTGTTGTAAGCCTCCTGAAAGCTCATTAAAAGGTGTATAGATATAATCCTTAAGATTCATTTCTATTAAAATTTCCTTAGCCCTATTCCAGTGTCTTTTTTTGGGTATTTTTATAAAACCAAAATCCTGATATAGATTAAGTACTACCATTTCTAAACAAGTTATTGGAAATGGTATTTTATTTACTATATTCATCTGAGGAACATAACCTATATCTTTAAAATCATTTAACTTTCTTATATCCTTTCCCAATATATTTATCTCTCCTGAATTAGCTACCAATTCTCCAAGTATAAGTTTTAAAAAAGTGGATTTTCCACTTCCATTTTCTCCTACTATTACCACTAATTCTCCCTTATTAACTTTCATATTTAAACCCTGAATCACTAATTCATCTGTGTATCCAAAATTTAAATCTTTAACCAATATACTTTCCACAATATCACCTCAATGACTGATATATATTTTCTAAGTTTTCTCTCATAAAATCCACATATCTACTTTCACTACTATTTTCATCTAGATTTATATATTCCATAGATACTAGGGGCATTGCTGCTCCATCCATTTCAGCAGCCAAATTCTCTGCTGATTTCTTGTCCTGGTTAGCCTCATAAAAAATAGTATCAATATTATAAATCTCACAAAAGTCTAGAGCCTTCTTTATGGTCTTTAAACTTGGTGATTCCATACTGGCTAACGAACTCAGTGGGAATTGTCTTAAATCAAAATCCTTAGCCAAATAGGCATATGCATAATGAGTTACAACAAACTCTCTTATTTCAACATCTTTAAATTTATCTATATATTCATACTCTAAGCTAGTTATATCCTGTATGGAATTAAGTCTATTTCTTTCATATTTTCTTTTATTCTCTGGATATAACTGAATAAATTCTAATTCTATATCTTTTAAATAGGTTTTAGCATTCACCAGGGATAGCCAAGAATGAGGATCATATGTTACTTTATCTAATCCTGAAGTTGAACCTTCCAGTAAAACCTGTCTCTCTAAAATTTCCCCATTAGGGTCTAAAAGCTCATAGGGCAATATATTTTCCGAAAGTCTATCCGAGTAAAATATCCATCTTCCCCTTTCAGGTAAATTATAATTTATAAGTCCAGTTTCATGTCCCATTTCAATCTCATATACTTTTCCACCTTCAACTTCTATAGTAGATTTTTGTTTTACAATTTCTGATTTTCCTTCCATAATCTCTTTCCCTTTTTGGATTAATTCATCTTTAGATAAATTTTCCTTATCATTATAAAAAGCCACTCTCATAATATCCTCATGAGTATGACCAAATTCTATAGAATAATTATTCTTTTCCAATTCCATCTCTGCCATATATTGAAAATCACCTATTGCAGCAGCACCCTTATAGGTTATAAGCTCTAGACTATCTGAAAGTCTTAGTATTCTCAAATCAGGTAAACTTTCACTTACCTTATCCAGCCACTTCTCCATATTAGCTCCATTAGCTATTAAAAGGTCTGATTCAGCTAATTTTTTCATATCCCTTGGAGTCGGCTCCCATAAATGTGGATCCTTGTTTG
>JARIDA010000059.1 GCA_029257065.1 Tissierellaceae bacterium
GAAGACTTAACTTTATCAAATTTTGATACCTATATTCCAGAAGATGTATTTAAAGAGGTTACAGGTATAACAATAGATCAATTTAGATTTTTAAGAGATGGTGGAGAGTATGAAGAAGATGGTGAAACTGAATATTTTGAAGGAAGGCTATTTGATGAAGTAGTATTTAATGAGTCAGTTCAGGAGTTTTTAAAGAAAAAAGAAGAACTTTCGAACTATTTTGATAATCAAGAAGAGGACATTTTTGACTATATACCACCACAGGAAACTAATCAGATATATACACCGAAAAAAGTTGTAAAAATGATGGTGGATTCATTAGAAGAGGAGAATCCAGGGATATATGATGATTCATCTAAAACATTTATAGACTTGTATATGAAGTCAGGTTTATATATTACTGAGATTGTAAAAAGACTTTATAATAGTGAGAAAATAAAATCAGAAATCCCAAATGATGAGGAAAGAATTAAACATATTCTAGAAAATCAAGTATATGGATTTGCTCCAAGTGAGATTATTTATAATATAGCTACTAACTTTATTTTTGGAAATTTTGATAAAGAAATTAGTCGTAGGAATTTTTTACAAGTTGACACAGTTCCATATGCTCAAGAAGGGAACATGCAGGAATTGATTAATGATAAGTTTAGATAGTAGAGAGTTGGACTTAAGTACTTAAGTTGATGAACATCCTATCTACTATTAAGATAAACTGTAGGTAGGATAATCATTAGGAGGTGGCATCGTGAGTAGACATAAAATAGAGAGAGAGATAGAATCATGGTTGCAAAGTCTAGGCTATAAAATAGACTATAGCTTATATAGCGAAGTTTCCAAAATGTGCTATTATAGACCATCATATAAAGTTATGGCAGATGTAACCTTAAAAAACATAAAAAAATATAATAAAGATTTACTAGCAAATGATGCATGGAATTATACAAGGAAATTTGTGAATGGAATGAAATCAAATATGATTTCAAATAATAATTACTTTCAAGATGTTTTTAAAAAGGGTCTTTTTAGTCCAACAAATAATAGACAAGTAAGAGATTTAACTCTATTTGATATAATAAATCATAAATCTAATGAATATAAATATTTTAAAAAAATAAATATAGATGGAGAAAGTTCTAGTGTATTATTGGATTTAATAATAATTATAAATGAATATCCATTGCTGCTTATAGAATTTATTGACTCGGAAAGTGCAGATTCTTTTAAAAAAGGATTTGAAAGAGTTGAAGAATACTTTGAAAAGATACCAATGTTTTTTAATTATAACAAACTAATAATATTAACAGATGGTGAAAATTTTAAAGTAGGTAGTATATATGATTTTCCAGAAGATTATGTAGGATTCAATTTAAAAGAGCAAGATGAAACTAACTTTGAATTCTCTAAATCAGACTTAGAAAAAGTAATGAAGATTGAAGAAATTATAGGGTTTTTAAAATATAATGAAGATACTAGAGATTTAAAAAGATATATAAATATAAATAGAAAAAAGGAAGAAATGAAAAAGAAAAAAAGAGATGTTAATAAGAAAGAAACATCTCATAAAGAAACTAAAAAGTTAAATAAAGATCATGAACGTTTTAAAGAATTATCTTTCCTAGCTAGCATATTTAATCCAAATTTAAGTAAAACAGTAGAGTCGGAAGAATTTGAGAAAAAGCTTAATAAACTTAGAGAAGTACCAAACTTCAAAGAAAACAAAGCATACATAGAAGATATACAGACTAATAACAATCTAGATACTTTAGAAGTTTTTGCTAAAGCTAATGAAAAACTAATTATGAAGGAACTAAATAGATATAGAGGATATGTAACAGGAAGCATGGACTTAGAAGATATGTATCAATATGGATATATTGGTTTGTTAAAGGCTTTAGAGAGATTTAATTTAGAGAGAAATAATGAGTTTTCAACATATGCTACATATTGGATAAGACAATCTATAGAAAGAGGAATAAATAATGATAGTTTAGTTATAAGGATACCAGTTCATAGGTGGGATGAAATATTAAAAATAAGAAATTTAGAATATGAGTCAGAAATAAAAAAAGAAAGAGTAGACTATAATTGGATTGCTAAGAAAATGAACAAGTCGAGGGAACAAGTCGATGAATTAGTAAAAATAAGAAATACATATATGAGTAATGTAAGTCTAGATACCTTTGTTGGGGCAAATAGAGATACGAGGTTGGGAGAATTTATAGAGGATGAATCTTCATCTATAGAGGATGAAGTATTATATTTAGATTTAAAGCAAAAATTAGAAGGAACTCTAGAAGAAATCGATGATAGAAGCAAGGATATTATAATAAAAAGATTTGGTTTAGGGGGCAGGAAACCGTTAACATTAGAGGAAATAGGTAAAGAGTATGGGCTTACAAGAGAAAGAATAAGACAAATAGAGAGTACAGCTTTAAAAAAACTAAAACATCCATCAAAAATAAAAAACTATGAAGAATATAAATATAGTGGAGGTTAAAATGATAGATAGAATAAGAGAACATTTAGATATAATAAGAAAAGCAGCTGAAAATAAAACAATCGTTGTTTTTAAAGGATTTCCATACTCTAGTATAAAAGGTATAAAAAATAAATATTTTAAAGATATTAATAAGATGATTGTAAACAATATAGATATTAATGAATTTGAAAAAGAAATATTGGAAGCTACTTTTGAAGCCATGAGTGAGGATAATGTTGTTTATTGGATGACCTATGAAGAATTGATAGTATCATATAAAATTGTAAGTATAAACTTTGATATAAAAATATTAGACAATAATATATTCAATAAGAGATATCCATATGATGATACTATAGATAATATTAAATGTGTATATGAAAATTATTTTTCCAACGTGGAAGAAGAAATAGAATCAGATATGTTAGATGAGTATAGAAGTATTACAAAGTTTTACGGAGATATTTCATACTCGAAAGAAAGAGATCAATACTACATAGTTTATAGTGAACTTTCAGGAAAAGATATAGAATATATTAATTTATATGAGGTAGAAGAAAAAAACTATAAAGTGAAAATAGAAAAAGACCCTAAATTTTCAAAAGGTACGGAGTCGATAGAATTATCTGAAGATGAATCTATATTTTTAGATTTAATCATGAACCTACTATCAAATGAGAATTTACCAAATGAAATTTATATAGTTACAATGGTTAAGTTATCAGATCTGCCGAATATGTATAGAGAGAGAACGGAGATTCTTCAAAAAAAATTTAAAGGTAAAATAAAGTTTTCTTTTATTATGAAAACAATGGAATCATCAGAAATAGATAATCTTGAAGAATATGAAGATTTATTAAAAAGATATTGGAATTATGATTCATTTAGAGAATTAGAGATGTATACAGATGTACGAAATAGAAATAGAGAGATTATAAAAATATCACAAGCTCAAATAATTAATGATATTGTTGAACAGACATCATTAGCTTTACAAGGGAAAAGTTATAGGGATGTATTTATAACTTCGCCAACAGGATCAGGTAAGTCAGTTATGTTTCAATTACCAGCATTATATATAAGAGAAAAGTTTAAAGAGATTAATCCACTAACAATAGTAATATCACCATTAATAGCATTAATGAATGATCAAGTAGATTCATTGAAAAAAAATAGTATAGATATAGGGAGAACCATTAATTCAAACACTTTACCTTTTGAGAGAGAAAAAATATTAGAAGAAGTAGAAAATGGAGAATGTTCAATATTGTATCTATCGCCTGAAACACTTCAGTCTAGATCTGATATAAAGACGCTAATAGGAAGTAGGAATTTAGGTTTGGTAATAATAGATGAAGCCCATATCGTTACAACTTGGGGAAAAACATTTAGGGCAGATTATTGGTATTTGGGGATTTACTTACAAAACTTACGTAAACAATATAGATTTCCTATAGTTACATTCACAGCGACTGCGATATACGGAGGCCCAGAAGATATGTATTTGGAAACAAGAGATAGTCTAAATATGATAAATCCAATATCTTACTTTGGAAAGGTAAGAAGGAATGATATTTATATGATGGTTTCATCTACTGATGGTGAAGAAGCATTTGAAAAAAATAGTAGGGATTATAAAAAAACTAAGCAACAATTAGCTTTAGATCATTTAATAATGTCTAATCAAAACAATTCAAAATCATTAATTTACTTTCCAACAATAAGATCCTTAAATACATTTAGTAGTTTTATAAGATTGAACGATAAAGAAATATATGAAAAAACTGGACATTATTATGGAACATTAGAAAAAGAAGAAAAAGATGAGGTTTTGTCAGGCTTTAAAAGTGGAGATATACAATTTGTATTGGCAACGAAAGCATTCGGTATGGGAGTAGATATACCTGATATAAAGTATGTTTATCACTATGCTCCAACAGGTAGTGTGACAGACTATATACAGGAAATAGGTCGTGTAGCAAGAGATAAAGAATTGGTAGATATTGGCGTAGCCAGATGTGATTTTTTATCAAGAGACTTTAATGATGTAAAGAAACTTTATGGAATGAGTAGAATAAAAAAGAACCAGTTATTACAAGTTATGGATAAAATAGTCCAATTATATAAAGAAAAGGGACATAGTCGTAATTTGCTAGTTAGAGCTGAAGATTTTAAATATATATTTATGGATAACAAGGATGATATGGAAGGTTTAGATAATAAAATAAAAACTGCTTTATTATTGATTGAGAAAGATTTTGCATCGCCTAATAATATAGGATTTCCACCTTTTGTTGCTAGACCAAGGAGTATATATGGAAATGAAATGATATTAGTAAAAAATAGATTTGAAGAAAAACTATTAAATTCACCATTAAATCAATATATTGAAAAAACACATAAACTAAATAATAGTATGTATGATTCCGTTTATTCAGTAAATCTATCTAAACTTTGGGAAGAGAATTATAAAGAATTTACCTTCCCTAATTTTAAGAGAATATTATTTACGCCTGAAGAACATTATAAATTAAAGCATAAAAATTTAGTATCGGACTTTTTATATTCGACAGGTATATCTATAGTTAGGATGAATGAAAATGAAATAAATGATGCTATAAATTTATTTAATCAATATATAGGATCTTTTTCAGAATTCTCTGCTGAGAAAAAGAGATTAGATAAATTTTTTACCGTTAGTGAGTTAGGGGTATACCTTTCTAAAAGTATGAAGATAAAAGATAAATTTAAAGCCAGATCTATAGCACAGGCCCTAATTAATGGTTGCTTTGAATACCAAAAAATAAAAGGCTATAAATTCATAACAGAAAGACCAACAATGGAGGATGTTAAATATAAATATCAAAATAGTTATGATGTGTTTATAGACTTTGCCAAAGTAACTTTTACACAGTATTTTAAAGATAAGAAGAACTATTATGAAAATGGTGAAGAGTTTATAAAGTTTTATTTAAGAAACAAAACCTCACAATTCAATCAAGATGTAATAGTGTTAGGTCTTGCTGAATCAATAGGACTTGTTCATTATAATGTAGAAAATGGTAATAGTCCTCAAATATATCTAAGGATAAACTCAGTTTACCCGATGGAACAAGCTATTAAAAAAGGAGACTTTTACAGTAACAACTTGTTAAGTGACATATATTTGAGGCATAGAATAAGTGTTGAGATGTTAACATATTTATTTAAGTATAAAATAGATGCAAAGAATCCAGAGGAATATATACTGAAATATACAGATTTTTTCTGGAGTACAATAGAAGACTATTTCCTAGGGAAAATACCTATTGAAGTAGAGGAAAATATATATAAAAAAAGAAGTTGATATATAAATTATAGCTTTTTAGTATATCTATAGTTTATTTAATAAATAAAAAATAAATTTAATAGATAGTATG
>JARIDA010000115.1 GCA_029257065.1 Tissierellaceae bacterium
TGCAAGTCCAGCTAAAAACGGAACTAGCATTGGGTTAAATAATTCAGAAACATTTACACTTAGAGCAGATGCTGCTCTTAATGTTGGGCCACCCCATGGAACCATATTCATTGTACCTGCTGACAAAGCAACTACTGTAGCTAATGTAGTTCTTCTCATGCCAAGTGCATCATATAGGGGTAACATTGCAGGTATTGTTACTAAGAAGGTAACGGCTCCGGAACCATCTAAATGGATAAACATTGCTAATATGGCAGTACCAAGTGTAATTTTAACTGGATCACTACCTACAATTTTAAGAATTTTACTGATTATAGGGTCAAAGGTCCCTGCATCAGTTAAAATTCCAAAGAATAGTATGGCAAATATAAACATTGTACCTGTTGGCGCAATTGTCTTTATACCATCTATAATGAATTCATTTAATTCTCCTCCAAATCCTCCAATAACTGCAGCTATTGATGGAACAACTATTAAAGCAACCACTGGAGATGCTTTTTTAGTCATTATTAAAATAAGTAATACAATAATTGTTAAAAATCCTAATGCTGCTAACATAAAATCCCTCCTAAAATAAAAATATAATTAATATCTTACTATCTATAATATAATGCAATTATCATGCCAACTAAATAAATAATGGGATAAGATGTCTAGAACAGAGGAAAAGTAGTTAATTTATTATTATAAGAATTCTATCCGGTTTCATTAAATTCCATAAAACTGGAAATTAATCATATATTATATGACTTAAGTTCCTAGAGAACTAGTTTAGAGACGTTTCTAAAATATTAGAAAAAAAGAACATGCTTTCCAATTTATTAGAAATCATGTTCTTTTATTTTATTATAAAGAGTAGATAAAGATATATTTAATGCTTTTGCTGCTATTTTTTTCCCCTCAACACTATTTCCGTATATTAAAATAGCATTTTCTATAGCTTCCTTTTCTGCTTGAAGAACAATATCTGATAGAGATTGTATTTTTATTAGATTATCTTTAATTCCTTTCATTCTAATAATCTGTGGAAGATTATTTTCCTTAATCCAATAGTCGTCTGTCATATTAGCAGAGAATTCAATTGCATTTTTAAGTTCTCTTACATTACCTGGCCAATCATAGTTTATTAAAATATTCATAGCGGTTTTTTCTATTTTCATAGAACGTTTAAATTTATCTTCAAATTCCTTTAAGAATAAATTTATAAGTCCCTCAATATCATCTTGTCTCTCTCTTAGTGGGAGAACATTAATTGGAAAAACAGATAATCTATAATAGAGATCTTTCCTAAATTCTCCATCTTCACACATTTTTAGAAGATCCTTATTGGTAGCTGCAATAATTCTCACATCTACTGCAATTTCTTCCAGTCCACCAATCCTTCTTATTCTGCCCTCTTGTAATACCCTTAAAAGTCTAGATTGAAGATTAAGATCCATTTCTCCTATTTCATCTAAAAAAAGAGTTCCTCCATGGGCTATTTCAAACAAACCAAATTTACCATTTTTCTTTGCTCCAGTAAAAGCGCCTTCTTCATAGCCAAAGAGCTCCGATTCTAGTAGGTTTTTATCAAAGGATGCACTATTTATTGCAATAAAAGAATTATCACTTCTATCACTATTACTATGAATGGAATGGGCGTATAACTCTTTACCTGTACCAGTTTCACCAGTTATTAATATGTTGGAATCTGAATTAGCTGCCCTTTTTGCTAATTCCTTTGTTTTAAGAGAGTTATCATCCAAAGAAATTATATCCTCAAAATCATATCGGGATTGATTAATTTTATTCACATGGTCTTCTAATTTTTTGATAATAGATTCTGATTTTTTAAGTTTCTCAAAAAGATCATATAAATTATCCATTTCATTAACTATTGAGATTCCACCAATGATCTTATCATCCTGTTTTATGGGAACCATATTAACCATATATTCAAGCCCATTTTCCATTCTAGGAACATTTAATAACTCCTCCCCATTATCAATAACATAGGGTAATCTGGCACCAGGTCTAACATCTTCTAAATGTTTTCCAATAATCGATTCGGATTCAATACCTGTAATTCTTTCATAAGAAGGATTAACATATTTGACTATATGCTCTGAATCAGCAATTAGAATTCCTTCGAATATGGATCCTAGTAATATATCTAATAAATCATTATTAATAATCAAATAACCCCTCCTTAATCTTTCATACTCATTTCTTTAGCTCTTTTAGCTATTAGTGCCTCATAATCTATAACCCTTCTCTCATATTCACTGTTCATAAGAGGAGAGGTTAATAGAAAATCTGCAGAACTTCTATTATTTGCAATTGGAATATTGTAAAGAACTCCAATCCTTAAAAGTGCTTTAACATCAGGATCATGTGGTTGAGCCTCTAATGGATCCCAGAAAAATATCATAAAATCTATTAATCCTTCAGAGATTCTAGAACCAATTTGTTGATCTCCACCAATAGGACCAGATTTAAAAGCTTCTACAGGTAAATTCACCTTTTCCGAAATTAGAGTGGCTGTAGTCCCTGTTCCACATAGGAAATGTTCGCTTAATAATTTTTTGTTTTCCTCCACCCAATTTACTAATTCTCTTTTCATATTATCATGTGCAATAAGTGCTATCCTCTTTTGTCTATTTGATTTTTTATATTTAAATTTCATATGTAACCTCCTATATCTGTACTAATCATTATAAAACATCTTACAAGTTAAATATACCCAATTTATATGAAAGATATTACTATATATTGTGATATAATATATAGTAATATCTTGGAAGGGAGAAAATATGAATATAAATTTAATAGTAGTGGGTAGAGTGAGAGAAAAATATATAAATGAAGGAATAAATGAATTTAAAAAAAGATTAAGTTCATATTGCGATTTAAAAATAATAGAGGTTGCAGATGAGCCTGCTCCAGACAATTTATCTAAAAGAGAAGAGGAATTAGTTAAAAATAAAGAAGGAGAAAAAATATTAAAAAGAATCCCAAAAAATACATATATAATTCCATTAGTAATAGAAGGACGTCAATTAAAATCAGAAGGATTGGCTGAAAAAATAGAGAATCTGGGAATAGATGGGTTTTCAGATATTACATTTATAATAGGTGGCTCTATTGGAATTTCAGATGAAATAATAAAAATGGCTAATTTCAAACTATCATTCTCTAAAATGACATTCCCTCATCAACTGATGAGATTAATACTTCTAGAACAAATATATAGATCATTTAGAATTATAAGAAACGAACCCTATCACAAATAGAGGGAAATGATTTGAAGAAAAAGGAGAGATAAAATGATTACAAAATTAAAAATAGTAATGCTGGGATTTGGAGATGCAGGACAGGCATTTGCCAGATTATTATTGGAAAAACACAATGAAATCAGGGAGAAATATAAATATGACATTCAAGTGGTTGCAATATCTACAGGAAGCAGAGGGAGTCTAGTGGATATGGATGGAATTGATTTAAATCTCACTTTATCAAATATGAAAGAATTAAATAAATTTGATCAAAACCGAAAGGATTTTTCTAAATTAAATTCAATGGAAATTGTAGAAAAAGTGGATTATGATGTGATGATGGAATTAACTCCTATAAATATATTTACAGGACAACCAGCAATTGATCATATTAAAATGGCATTTAATAGAGGAAAGCACGCAATAACAGCTAATAAAGGACCTATAGCTTGGGCTTTTGAGGAGTTACAGGAATTATCAAAAGAGAAAAATTCCTTATTCTACTATGAAACAACTGTAATGGATGGAACTCCTATATTTAATCTTGTTGAAAAAACTTTAGAGTTTTGCAAGGTAACTGAAATTAATGGTATATTAAACTCTACTACAAATTTTGTCTTGGAAGAATTAGCTAATGGAAAAGATTATGATACAGTGATTTCTGAGGGTAAAGAGAGAGGTTTTATCGAAGCTGATCCAGCAATGGATATAGAGGGTTGGGATGCTGCTGCTAAAACAGCTGTATTATTAAATGTATTAATGGGTGCTAACACCACACCTGTTGAGATAGACCGAATGGGAATTGAAAATATTAAAAGAGAAGACATAGAAGATGCAGCTAATAGAGGAAAACAAATAAAACTTATCTGTCATGGTTCTATAGAAAATGGAAAGATAGTGGGAAGTGTTAAGCCCAAGGAAATAGACAAAGATGATTTGTATTCAAATATAAAAGGAACCTCGTCTGTAGTCACTATAAGCACTGATTTAATGAAAGATTTAACCATAGTTGAACATGATCCAGAAATAGAACAAACAGCTTATGGAATATTTGGTGACCTTTTAAGAGTTATTAGAAATATTAATTAAAATCTGCATTTTATTAGAAAAAGGATGAGATTAAAATATGGATGAAACTATAAATTCAAAGGGAATTAAAATTATAGGCTTTATATTATCCATTATGGCAGGATGGATAGATACTATGGGAGTAAAATTATTTTTGAAACAGAGATCATCTTCCATAACAGGGAGAGGACACTTGTTAGGTTATTTTGCTTATAAATTGGATTGTAAAATGTTTATTAGTATAGCTTTAATAGTTATATCTTTTATAGCAGGTGCCTTTATATCTACTAAAATAGCTGAGAGGATGGGATTAGTGGGAAGTTTATCATTGACAGGAATTCTTATTTTGATAGTCTCTATTCCTTTTGTCTTTCAACATTTGATTTTATGTATAATATTAATTCCAATGGCCATGGGCTGTCAAAATGCAGGAACCAGTTTAACTGAAATTAAAAGGACAACACATTTGACAGGAGCATCCACAGATATGGGAATAAATATGGCTAGAGGCAATTGGGGGATTGTAAGATTTTGGTTATATAGATTGTTTGGATTTCCCTTAGGCTCTTTAATTGGATTTAATTTAGCCAATTTGGCTAATAGAAATATAGTAAGTATTTCAGCAACATTAATGATACCAGCCATTATAATTATCTTAACTGGGATTTTACAGGATATATTTTTAGAAATTCCAATATTAAAAGAATAGGTCAGTTAAATGAGGATAATACTGGAGGAGTTATAAATGAAGAATTTAAAAAACAGAGAAACCAAACTATGGATAGTGCTGTCTTTATTAGTATTAATAGCATGGGGAATCACTGTAGAAATTCTTTATGATAGTCAAAAATCTAGAGAAGAAACTCTATTGGAAACAGAGCTAGAGCTTTTCGAAGGAGAGATTAATTCCACTTTAATAACATATGAAGAGTTTTCAAATTACATATTTGATAGAATAAAAGATGATGAAGAAATAATATCAATTATACATAAGGCTAATACAGCCTCTAATGGAGAGAAAAGATTACTACGAGATCGATTATACAGTAAATTATCTGAAAATTATTCATTGATGAAAAAATATAAATTTAGGCAATTGCATTTTCATTTGCCAAATACAGAGAGTTTTCTGAGAGTGCATTTACCAGAGAGATATGGGGATATACTTTTAGAGAATCGAGAAAGTGTACGATTGGTCAGTGAAAACAAAACTAGAATTAGTGGATTTGAAGAGGGGAAAATTTTTAATGGATTTAGAAATGTATACCCATTAGAATATGAAAATGAATATATAGGTTCCGTAGAAATTTCCATGTCAAGTGCATCTATAATAGAGATTTTATCAAGATTATATGAGAAGAGTGATTTTTATTTTATTATTGATAAAAATGTGGTTGAAGAGAATCTTTTTGAAGATCAAATGAGTAATTATAGAGAATCAGATTTATTTGAGGATTATTATGTAGATATAGAAGTGGATGAAATTACATCGAAAAATAATTTAATACAAGGGGATTTGGAAGTTAATCTTTTTGAAAATATAAAAGCACAATATGGTGAAGAAATTAAAAATAAACAAGGTTTTTCTGCCATATCTAAAATAGAGGGGGAATACTATAAAGTGAGATTTCTTTCTATTGAAAATTTCAAAAAAACCCCTTCAGCTTATATAATATCAATTTCTAAGAGCAATGAAGATATACCATTTATTAATAATATGTATAAGGAAATAATACTTGTAACACTTTTAGCCTTAAGTATTATTGTATTTGGTTTTATTGTCTCTGATTATCATTATAGATTGAGAAATAATGCAGAACTTGACAGTTTAACGGAAATATATAATAGAAATAAATTTTATGATATTGCCAGTAGAGAAATCAACAGAGCAAAACGATTTAAAGAAGATATGTCTATTATAGTTATGGATATTGATTACTTTAAAAAAATAAATGATAAATATGGACATGACTGGGGGGATGAAGTTTTAAAAAAACTTACATCCGAAATTTCCAAGAATATTAGAGAGATAGATATTTTCGCTCGTTGGGGTGGAGAAGAATTTGTTCTACTACTTCCAAATACTAGTAAAGAAAAAGGAGTTTTAGTAGGAGAGAAAATTAGAGAGCTAATTGAAATTTCGAATTCTAAAGAGTTAAAGGATATAACTATAAGTGTAGGTGTATCGGAAATAGACTCTGAAAATTATGATATTAAGGCCGCAATTAATCTGGCAGATCAGGCAATGTATGAAGCAAAGAGAAAGGGTCGTAATCAAGTGTGCTCTAAATAGAAAATAATTGTCGTTATTGAGAGGAGAATGCATATAGGGAGGATAAAATGGATAAAAAACATGGTATTGATTATAAAACATTAGTTAGAAAATTTGTTCTATCTCTATTAATCTTAATATCAATATTGGTTATAAAACAATTCGTTATTCAGAATCAAATAAAAGATGAATTAAATACATCTTATATTATTAATATTGCAGGTAGACAAAGAATGTTAAGCCAAAAAATAGTAAAAGATATGATATTTATAAATGAAGATATACCTGATTTAGATGAGCATATTTATAAAGAAGATTTAAGAGAGAGCATTGAATCATTTAAGAGTGCTCATTTAGAGTTAGAGTCAATAAATAAAAAGAGTTCTTTTATTAAAAAGAATAATTCGGATATTATTAAAATGTTTTATGAAATTGAAGATAACTATTTAAGTATCCTGAAGGGGGCAGAGAATTTTCTTTTGGAAATATCAAAAGAAGACAGAAATATTCAATTGTTAAATTCAAGTGTTAAGCGGGTAATTGAAAATGAATCTGATTTTTTGGTACAAATGGATAATATTGTATTTGCATATGATCATAATGCTAAAAAAACACTAGAAACCATAAATAAAAATTATCAGTTTCTTTTTATCCTAATTATCTCCAATATCATATTTGTCGGAATTAAAATATTTATCCCCATGTTCAAATATATTGAAAATTCATTCTCCAAATTAGCTGAAAGCAATGAAAACCTAACGAAAATTTTTAAGAATATGCGAAGTTCATATTTTATAACTAAATATGATGGAGAAATAATATTTCTTAATAATGAAGCAGCAAAAAATATTAATAAGTATTATAATTCTGATGAAAATCTATATTTTGATACTAGTTTTAATTGGACATCCTTGGATATGGATGGGTTATTAAAGAAGTTTGAAGCAGATGATAGATATATCGATAATATAGAAACTACAATTGAAAATCGAGATGGAGATCTTAGAACAGTTAAATTATCAGTTGTAACTGGAGTTTTTGAGAATCAACAAGTCCTTATATTCAATATGTTTGATATTACAGATCAAATTGAGGCTAAAGAAATATTAGAAAAAATTGTAATAAGAGATGAATTGACAGGTCTTTATAATCGTTATTTCTTAGAGAATATTAGAGAGGGAGAGTTTGAAAGAGCAGAGAGATATGAAATACCCTTATCAGCTTTAATATTAGATATAGATCATTTTAAAAGAATCAATGATAATTGTGGACATCCTGTTGGAGATGACATACTTAGAATAACTGCTAAGATAGTTAAGGAAAATATTAGAAAATCTGATTATGCAATTCGAATAGGTGGAGAAGAGATTTTAATACTGATGCCCAATACAAATATTAAGGGGTCCATAGTTACAGCAGAGAGAATAAGACAGGCTATTGAAAGTGTGGAGCATCCTATTGCAGGAAAATTTACGGCGAGTTTAGGTGTAGCAGAAAAAAAGTCTAAAGAAATTTATTATGACCTATATAGTAGAATAGATGGAGCACTGTATAGAGCAAAAGAAAGTGGTCGAAATTGTATTGTCTCTTCAGAAGGTAATAATACTAATTATGGATCAGCCTTTGATCTTTGGAATGAAAACTGGGATTCTGGTGAAGAGGATATTGATATACAACATGAACAGCTATTTGATATGATAACAAAACTAATAGATAACTCGAAAATTGAATGTGATAGGAATGAAGTTATTAGAGATATGGATAGGATTATAAAAAAAGTAATAGAACATTTTGACTATGAAGAAAAAGTTTTAATTGAACTCGGATACGATGACATATATAATCATAAGAAAATACATGAGGAATTAATAGAAAAAGCTAAAAAAATAAAAGGAGATTTTAAAAAAGGTGAATTAGACGCTAATAAAGCATTTAATCTATTTTTTGAAGAAATAATATTGGGACATTTCTTGGATATAGATATAAAATATTTTCCCTATATAAAAAAGGAGTGATTTAATGAGAAAGATTAGTACGCGAATTGTAATAACGGTTTTAATTTGTTCTATGGTTATGTCTATAATTGTAGGTGCTACAAGTATTATACGAAGCAGATCTGTAATAGAGAGAAGCAAGAGAAAATTTGCATATGACCCAACAAGTATATGCAGATAATATTAATGAAGGAATAACTGTATATGAAAGAGTAGTAAATGATACATATCAAATAGTAAATGGAACTATTGATACTAATAGACTAAGTGAGGAAAACTATTTAGAGAATTATAGCAATAATATATTAAGTCCTATAATGTTGGGAATTGAAGAGGAAATTGATAAGTCTGGAGGAATTTATATAGTTTTTGATTCCAAATATACTGGAAGAACTGAAGGTTTTTGGATTGGTGTAGATGAGAATCTTAATAAAATAAGTGGAATACCTACGAATATTGCAGGTATATCTGAAGATGACCCATCAGTAGGTTTTTATTATGATTCCTTAAGAAATGGAAAAGCAGCATGGGGAGAATATTATACAAATGATGCAAATTCTAATGTGGTATCCTATTCAACACCACTAGTGGTGAATGGTCAGGTGATAGGTATGGATATGTTAACTGGTGAAATAGAGAATATGATTAATGATATAAAGGTATATGACACAGGATATGCTTTTTTGCTTAATGAGGATTTTGATTATATTTTACATCCAACTATACCCTCTGCTAGTAATTTAAGGACTCTTGAAAATGGGAGATACAATGAATTAGCTGATGAAATAGAGAGAGGGTATGGGTTTAACTGACTTTGAATATAATAATGAGAAGAGAATAATGTCATATTCAAAATTAGACGATGGTAAAATATTATTTTTAACTATACCAGTAAATGAAATATTTAAAGAAATGAATAATACAATGGCAATAATAGTGGGAGTAATAGTATTTGTATCAATACTAGGTGCTGCTTTTGCCATATTTATGGGAAAAAGAATTTCAGATCCTATAGTCTATGCAACTGAGGTATTAGAAACTACCTCTAACTTAGATTTAACTAGAATAGAAGAATCTGAGAAATGGAAATCAATGCTTGAAAGAGAAGATGAAGTGGGAATAATGCTAAGAGCTACAGGAGTCTTAAGAGAAGAGATTAGAGAGATAATTGGAGCTATTGAAAGAACTTCAGAAGAGGTTGTTCGAAATACAGAGGGATTGACCATATCAATATCAGAGACTAGTCAATCTATAAGCGATGTTTCTAGAGCTGTAGAAGAAATGGCAGAAGCAGGTATGGATCAGGCTTTAAGTACGGAGACAGGTATGACAAAACTAACTAGATTGTCTGAAGAAATCTATGGAGCAGTAGAAAATGGAGAAGTTGTAGTTGAAAGCTCCATTAAAGCTCAAAGAATAAATCAGGAAGGCTCTGAATCTATGGAAAGCATGGTTGAAGCCTTTGAAATTGTAGATAGTTCTTCAGAGATATTAGCTGGAAATATTGATTCTTTAATTGAAAAGTCTCAATCCATAGGAAATATATTAACTACAATAGTGGACATATCTAATCAAACAAATTTACTTGCTTTAAATGCAGCTATTGAGGCGGCAAGAGCTGGTGAATCAGGAAGAGGGTTTGCAGTTGTGGCAGAAGAAATAAGAAAACTATCTGAGCAAACAGGTAGTGCAACTCACGATATTGAAGAAATATTAAATACTATTCAAGTAGAGGTAGAAGCTACAAAAAATAATATGGATAGATCTAGTAATGCAGTTAAAGATGCAAATATATCTTTAGAGGGTTCTAAATCATCCTTTGAAGATATTTACTCAGCAATGTCAGTTTCAATTCATTCTATAGAGGATTTACAGGAAAAACTTCAAAGAGTTGATGAAGATAAGGACGAAGTTATGAGAGCTATTGAAAATATATCTTCAGTATCAGAAGAATCAGCAGCATCAACAGAAGAATTGTCTGCGTCTATGGAAGAACAGGCGGCAACTATAGAGAGTATATCTGAAAATACAAATAATCTATCAGAGAGGATATTAGGTTTAAATGAATTAATTCATAGATTTAAATTGTAATTTAATTAAATATACTTGACAAAGGGTAAATATACCTTTATGATTAGTTACAATATAAACAATATTCAGAATTAACGAGGCAAAGAGTAGTTATGTAAATATATCTAAGAGAGAGCTGGAAAAGGTGAGAGCCAGTAGATGGAAAATATAATGAAAAGAGTTGCTGAAATAAATAGGACAAAGCAAAGGGTGAGTATCCTATTTCGCATTCAAAGCGTTATTTGATTTGAGTTGTATTTATCTATTGAAATACAATTAGAGTGGCACCGCGGGTAAAGACCCGTCTCTTTAAAGAGACGGGTCTTTTTGTATTTGAAATTTAAAATAAAAATAAAATTAATGAAGTAAAGAGTAGCTATATAAGTATATCTAAGAGAGAGCTGGAAAAGGTGGAAGCCAGTAGATGGAAAATATAGTGAAGAGAGTTACTGAGATAAATAGGACAAAGCTAAGAGTGAGTATCCTATTTCGCATTCAAAGCGTTATTTGATTTGAGTTGTATTTATTGAGATACAATTAGAGTGGCACCGCGGGTAATAACTCGTCTCTTATGGGAGATGGGTTATTTTTTTATATAAAATAATATAAGGAGGATTAGGGAATAAATAATAAGAAAATTAAAAAATATAAAAATAGGAGTGAGTAAATTGAATATTATAGAATTAGTAGTAAAGTACAGATTTTATTATTTGACAGGAATTAAAATAACATTATTGCTTTCATTAGGTTCTCTTTTAATTGGAACAGTTTTAGGATCTTTTATAAGTTTTTTAAAATTATCAAAGATTAAGTTTTTTAGAATTATAGCAAGTATTTATATTGAATTAGTCAGAGGAACACCGATGATGGTTCAAATAGCAATGGTATATTTTGGAAGCTATGTGATTATGGGTGTAGATGTGGATGGTTTCTTAGCAGCCTTAATAGCTGTTTCACTTAACAGTGCAGCTTATGTGGCAGAAATCATACGTTCTGGTATACAATCCATAGATAAGGGTCAGTCAGAGGCCAGCAGAAGTTTAGGTCTGTCAGAAAGTCAAACTATGAGACATGTAATTTTTCCCCAGGCTATAAAAAATATATTGCCTGCCTTAGGGAATGAATTTGTTACCCTAATAAAAGAAACTGCTGTAGCATCTACAATTGGTGTGGCTGATTTAATGAAAGCGTCTCAAATTGTTCAAAGTAGTAGTTTTCAGCCATTTAATCCATTAATAATAGTTGCAGTAATATATTTCATTTTTACATTTACACTTTCACAATTAATAGGACTATTTGAAAGGAGACTGAGCCATAATGATTAAGATAAAAGATTTAAACAAATATTTTGGAGATAAGCATGTATTAAAGGATATTAATTTAGAAATAAAAGAAGGTGAAGTTATCAGTCTTATAGGACCTTCTGGCTCTGGTAAAAGTACTTTGATAAGATGTATGAATTTCTTAGAAAAACCCAGTTCTGGAAAAGTCTATATAAAAGATAATGATTTAGAAATAGCAGTAAAAGAAGTGGATAAGATAAGACAGAAAATAGGGATGGTATTTCAACATTTCCATCTATTTCCTCATAAAACGGTTATGGAAAATATAACTATGGCACCTATATTAACAGGACAATCAACTCAAAAAGAAGCAGAAAAAAAGGCAATTGAGCTTTTAGAGACTATGGAGCTATTAGATAAAAAAGATTCTTATCCAGAATCTTTATCAGGTGGACAAAAGCAAAGAATAGCAATAGCAAGATCACTTGCCATGAATCCAGAAATAATGCTTTTTGATGAAGTGACTTCAGCTCTTGATCCAGAAATGGTAGGGGAAGTTTTAAATGTGATGAAAGATCTAGCAAAAACAGGTATGACAATGATAGTGGTTACCCATGAAATGGCTTTTGCCAAACAGGTGGCTAGCAGGGTAATTTTTATGGATGAAGGTGAGATTGTAGAGGTGAATAATGCAGTGGATTTATTTGAAAATCCAGAAAAAGAGAGAACAAAGGAATTTTTATCAAAAATATTAGAATATTAGAGACATTAGAAATTTTAAATAATAATTTTTTCTTTTAAAGAGTAATTTAAGGATTACCGGGTAAGTTAATAATAGGAAAGAAAATTAATTGAATTTAAAAGGAGTGTTTATTTATGATTAGGAGAAACAAGAAAGGAATATTAGTCTTAGCACTTGTATTGGCTCTAGCTTTAACTTTGATTGGATGTACACAGGGTGTAGAAGAAGACTTGGATAGTGCAGGAGATAAAATAGAAGATGCTACGGATAAAGTTGCTGACAATGTTGATGAAACTTTAGATGATGCGGAAAAAGAGATAAGAGAAACTAACTATGAAGATATTAAAGTTAGTCCAGAGGAAGCTTTTGACAGTTTCTTAAAATTACATCCGGATGCTAAAGTAATAGAGTTTGATCTGGATAAGGATATGATGGATTATAAATATGCTATAGAAGGATATGATATGGAAAATGAATATGAAGTTAAGATTAACGCTTTAGATGGTGAAGTTCTTAGTGATGATGTGGAGTTATTTGATTCAGAGGATGAGGCACTTCAAATTACTAAAGAGCATCTAGCTAAAATAGATAGTTTTATAGAAATGGCAAAATTAGAAGATGGAAGCAATTCGGACTTTGATGAATGGAGTATTTCTGTAGATGATGGTAGAATTGAAATAGAGATAGAGATAGGAACTAAGGATTATACCTATGACATGGATACTGAAAAATTAATTGAAATAGATTAATAATTGTTCTTTTCATATATAAAATATATAATATAATCAAGAGATCGGTTAAATTATAGTAGACTATAAAAACTGTCTCATAATGGAGGTTTAATATGAAAAGTAAGAATGTATTATTAGTATCAGATTTTGTAGGTGTCGGTAAAGTAGCTCTATCCACTATGATTCCAGTACTTTCCACAATGGAAGCAAAATTGAGTTATTTACCAACAGCAGTAGTTTCCAATAATTTTGATTATGGTGAAGTAACTCTCCATGACTTAACGGATTTTATGAGAGAGAGTAAGGATATATGGAAGAAATTAGAATTTAAATTTGATATAATTGCAACTGGAATACTTATGAATGTGGAACAAGTGAGAATAGTGGAGGAGATAATAAACTGGCATGAGAAGAAACCACTTGTAATAGTAGACCCTATTATGGGGGATGAAGGCTCTATTTATCCAGGACTTTCCCCAGATTTAGTTAAGGCTTCTCGTGAAGCAGCCTTAATAGGAGATGTTATAATTCCAAATGTAACAGAATTATCTCTAATTGTAGGTAAGGAATATCCTGAAACCATGACAGATGAAATAATTACTAGTTGGCTAGAAAAAGTTATGGATAGAGGAGTTAAATCCACTATAGTGACAAGTGTTAAAATTGGAGAGAAACATTATGTCTATGCCTATGGGGAAGAAGGAGAAATATTTAGAGTTGAATATAGAAAAATACCTTTAGAAGTAGGTGGAACAGGAGATCTTTTCACTTCACTTTTAATAGGTATAATAGAAAAGGGCAGTTCCCTAAAAGAGGCAATTGAATATGCAACTAGAATTTTAAGTAATATTGTGGAAAAAGAATATGAAAGTGGCATTAGAGAGAGAATAAATGAATTAGAATTACAAAAGTATTTACAATATATTTATGAAGAGATGAATAAATAATAAGATAAAGAATAAAGGTCAATCGAATATTCGATTGGTCTTTATTTTTTATTAATTTTAATAGAGATAAAGATAAAATTATATGATAAAATAGGATAGCTAGAGAGATTAAAAAATTCAAAGTAAATTCAATAAAAGGAGAATAATTATGAAAAATAATATTAAAATAAAAGGGATAATATTAGCCCTACTATCCTTAATAATTATTGGGTCACTGGATTATTCTTATGGAATAAATGAAACTAGTAATCCAGTAATAATTAATAGAGGATTAGTATTTAATACGGGAAGATCTTCAGATCAAATAAGGCTTTTAAAGGATTTTTTTAGAGCACGAGGAGAAAAAAATGTTCCTTGGGGGTATGATTATGACCATAGGACTAAAGAACTTGTGAGAAATTATCAAAGAGAAATAGGACTTTCTCAAGATGGAATTGTAGGCAGAAAAACTATGGAGTCTATAAATAGAGAGATTAGAAATAGAAATTATAAAATGGGTCTGAGAATTCCATATATGGATATTAGTGGGGATATGATATTAATAAATAAATCATCAAATACACTATATTTAATGAGGAGTGGAATTATTCAAGAATCCTATCCAGTGGCAACTGGAAAAACTTCACAACTAACTCCTGATGGTAAACATAGGGTTATAACCAAAGGTAAAGACCCTTCTTGGGGAGGTGCTGGAATTAGTGAACCTATAGCAGGAGGTGCACCAAATAATCCTCTAGGTAGTAGATGGATAGGTATAAGTTATGGTGGGGGCTGGAAATATGGTGTCCATGGTAATTCTAATCCTAGTTCCATAGGAAGCTATGCCTCTTTAGGTTGTGTAAGAATGTTTAATGCTGATGTGGAAAAATTATATGAAAAGGTAAAAAAAGGTACCCCTGTTTGGATTGGAGATGAATACACACTTATGAAATATGGTGTTAAATTCAAATCTAATTATAAAGAGGGAAAAAAACCAAAAGAAGAAATTAAATATTCAAAGGCAGTTATAAAGTTAAATGGAAAGTTGATAAATTTACAATCTCCAATAATCAATAATGAGGGTAGAACCTATTATCCTTTTAGAGAATTATTAGAAGTTATAGGGGCTAAGGCCAGTTGGGACGGAGAAAATAGAATAGCAATTGGAGAATTAGATGATAATATTGTGAGTTTTTATCCAGACAGTAATAGATACAATGTGAATGGATTGGATAAATATTTAGAAAAGGATCAAAGGGTATTTATTCATAGAGGAAAAACCTATATACCAATTAGAAATCTTATGCAGGCATTTAATTATAAGGTGGATTGGGAAGAATCCAGTAGAACCATATTGATTAATGGAGAGATTAAATAGAAAAAAAGACAGGCTTGGGATAGGCCTGTCTTTTTTGTAAAAAATTGAGTTTAAATAAAATATTGACAAATTAGGCATATGAGATACAATATAATTAGTTGATGACATATGTCATTAAGTAGAAGGAGGTTTTTATGGCAAGACCAACTAAAAGAAGAAAAGTATGTGGAATGCCTAGAAATCAGAGATTTGGACCTATGGGAAATCCATCAAGGGAAAAAGAAATGATAAATCTTTCCATAGATGAATATGAAACTATTAGACTCATCGATTTGGAAGGATATACTCAGGCTGAATGTGCTGAACAAATGAATGTGGCAAGAACTACTGTGCAAGGAATATACAGTAATGCTAGAAAAAAAATTGCTGAATCAGTAGTAAATGGAAAGATATTAAATATTCATGGTGGAAATTATAAAATTTGTAATGGACAAGGACCTAGATGTAGGAGAAGAGCTTGTAATAGGAGGATAGATAAAATGAAGATAACAATACCAGTAGATAATAATGAGAATGCAAATGTAAATGAAAATTTAGGAAGAACACCATTTTTCTATATTAGAGATATGGAAACAGATGAAATAGAATTTATAAATAATGAGGCGGCAAAGAGTCAAGGTGGAGCAGGAGTACAAGCAGCTCAAATGATAATAGATAAGGATACAAAAGTTTTACTAGCACCAAAAGTTGGAAAACACGCTGAAGAGATTTTAAAAACATCTGATATTCAGGTTTTTCAAACAGAAGGTAAGAATATTGAAGAAAATATTCAAAAATATAAAGACGGAAATTTAAAAAGATTGATTTAATCCATAAAATTAGAGGTGTTTATATGCAAATAGCTGTTTTAAGTGGAAAAGGTGGAACAGGGAAAACATTTGTTTCCACAAATTTAGTCCATTCAGTAGATAATATATCCTATGTGGATTGTGATATAGAGGAGCCAAATGGGCATTTGTTTTTAAAACCAAAAAATATAGTGAAAAGTGACGTAACAGTTGAAATTCCTGTTGTAGATGATAAAAAATGTATTGGTTGTAGAGATTGTGTTCAGTTTTGTAAATTCAATGCATTAGCATATACGGGAGATAAATTATTGGTATTCGAAGAAATGTGCCATTCTTGCGGTGGATGTATATTATTTTGTAAACAGAATGCTTTGAAAGCCAAAGATCATACAATAGGAACAATAGAAAAGGGAAATTCTGCAGGAAAAAATGTTTACACAGGTAGTATGAATATAGGAGAAGCATCTGGGACTCCAATTATAGAAGCACTACTAGAAAAAGTTGGAGATGAGGATGCAGTTATAGATAGTCCTCCAGGCAGTGCTTGCACTGTAATGGATAGTATTAAAGATGTGGACTATTGTATAGTAGTCTTGGAACCAACTGTTTTTGGATTAGAAAACTTTAAAATGATTCAAGAATTATTAGAGTTATATGAGAAACCATATGGAGTTGTAATCAATAAATATTATGAAAAAGAGAATATTGGAAGAGACTACTGTAAAAGTGAAGGAATAGAAATATTACTTGAGATTCCATATAGTGAAGAAATTGGAAATTATAATTCTAAAGGACTTATTATATCTGAAGAAAAAGATGAATATAGACTTATATTTAATAAGCTTTTTCAAGATATAAGAGGGAGGTTTAAAGTATGAAAGAATTACTCATACTAAGTGGGAAAGGTGGAACAGGTAAGACAACTATTGCCAGTGCTTTTATCCAATTAGGCAAGATCAAAGCCTATGCAGACTGTGATGTAGATGCACCTAATTTAGATATATTACTTAAGGGTGACAAACAGTTAGAAGTTGAGAACTATAAGGGGATGGAAAAGGCTTTAATAGATAGTAATAAATGTATTAATTGTGGTTTGTGTGAAGAACACTGTGCTTTTAATGCTATTGAATACAAACCAGAGATGGACTCTTATTTAGTAGATAATTATGCCTGTGAAGGCTGTAGTGTTTGCGAAAGACTATGTCCAGAAGGAGCAATCAGCATGATAGACAATATTGCAGGAGAGTTAATGCTTTATAAGAATTCAGAAGAAGTATTTTCTACTGCAAGATTAAAAATAGGAGAGGGTAATTCAGGTCTCCTGGTAACCCAGGTTAAAGAGAGATTAAGAGAAAATATCTCTAATAAAGACTTAAAAATAAGCATAATAGATGGGTCTCCTGGAATAGGATGTCCAGTGATTGCTTCTATAAATGATGTGGATATGGTACTTATAGTTGCAGAACCAAGCGTTTCAGGTATGGCAGATATGAAAAGAATAGTGGAAACTGCAAATGGATTTGGCAAAGAAATTCTGATTTGTATAAATAAATATGATGTTAATAGAGATATATCAGAAAAAATTAAAGACTATGCAGATAGGGAAGAGATTCAAATTGTTGGAAAAATTCCCTATGATGTAGAGATAGTAAATCTTTTAAATGCAGGAAAAACTGCAACAGAAGGAGATTCTAAGGGAATTCAAGAGATTAGAAAAGTATATGAAAATACGATGGATATTTTTACAGAGAAAAGGGAGAGTGTTTTATGAAAATAGCAATAGCAACTGATAATAATTTAGTAAGTGAACATTTTGGGCATTGTGAGGAATTTACCATATATGAATTAGAGTCAGAAAAAATAATAACAAAGGAAAAAATTGAGAATCCAGGACATGAACCAGGTTTCTTACCAGTTTTTCTAAATGAGCAAGGTGTAAATATAATAATTTCAGGTGGAATGGGCAGTAAGGCTATAGATTTATTTAATGAAAAAAATATTGACGTAATAACAGGTGCTGTAGGAGAAATAGATGAGATAATGGAAAAATATATAAGTGGAGAATTAGTTTCTGATGAATCAGCTTGTACTAAACATGAACACAGTGGAGATTGTGGGAATCATTAAAAAACAAATTTGACCAATACAAAAAGCCAATTATCCAGGGAGGATAATTGGCTTTTTATATTGTTATAATGACTTTATATAAGAAATAATAAAAAGCTCTGGACTTTTTATTTATATGTAATATAATAGCCTATAAAAAAAGAAAAATAGGAAATTATAAAATATATTTTATTTATATCTATATAATGCTTAAAATCTGTTATAATAGAAGAAATAAAAAGTTGTAAAAACTAATAAGGAGGTAGACCAATGAGTAAAAGAAAATTATCAATAATGATGGTAATTGTAATGGTATTGTCATTTACAGTTGCTTGTGTTGATCAGGGTGAAAAGGAAGATATTAGAAAAGATGTAGGTGGTGAAGGCCAGCAGGAGTTCCTTACTATTGCAACAGGTGGTACAGCAGGAGCTTATTATCCATTAGGTGGAGCTTTAGCAAATATATACAATGAAATAGATGGAATAATTGCAAATACTCAAGCAACAGGTGCATCAGTGGAGAATGTTGGATTAATATCAGGAAAAGATAGAGAAGCACAAATTGCTTTTATACAAAATGATGTTACTTATTATGCTTGGGAAGGAATAGAATCTTTTGAAGGATCAGATCCAATTAAAAATATAAGAGGTCTATCAGTATTATATCCAGAGGTAATACAGATAATAGCAACTAAGGATTCAGGAATTAAAACTGTAGAGGATTTGAAAGGTAAAAGAGTAGCTGTAGGTGCTGCAGGTTCAGGAACTGAAGTAAATGCACGTCAAATCTTACAAGCCTATGGGATTAGTTATGAAGATATAAATGAGGATATGCTTTCATTTAATGAGGCAGCAGATCAGCTTAAAAACAAACAAATAGATGCAGCTTTTGTAACAGCAGCATTACCAACATCAGCAGTAACAGAAGTTACACAGACATCTGATATAAATTTAATACCAATTGATTTAGAAAAAATAAATCAATTAAAGGATGAATATCCTTTCTATACAGATGTGGTTATACCAGGAGGAATTTACAAAGATAATGATGAAGATGTTGTAGCTGCAGCGGTTATGGCAATGCTAGTTGTACCAGAGTATCTGGAAGATGACTTGGCTTATGAGTTAACTAAACAGCTTTTTGAAAAGAAAAATATTATAGAGGAAAGTCATGCAAGGGGAAAAGATATTACACTTGAGGGAGCATTAGAGGGAATGCCAATAGATGTTCATCCAGGTGCATTACGTTATTATGAAGAACAAGGAATTAAATAAAATGAAAAGAGAGAAGAGCATCTTTAAAGATGTTCTTCTTTTAAAACTAATTATATTAATTAGTCTTATCTCAATTATTTTCTATTGCTTAACCCCAGTGGATATAATCATAGCGGAAAACTTCAAAACTGGAGAAGTCTTAAAAAAATGGATATTAAAGGAGAATACTTTTACCATTTCATATACTCACTCTGTAATGTTAAGTGAGGTTACAGAATCCTATATAATTAAGGATTATAAGATAATTTTAATGGAGAGTACTTTTAAAGATTATGGGGCAGGATTACCCTCCTCTACTCCTTATGATTTTAAGATTGATGAAGAGACAGGTCTTTTTAAAATATTTAATATTAATAAAGAAATAGATCCACTTATCTATGGAACTGGGACTGAGAGAGCTAATCATAAAATAATAATAGATAATGAGAAATATGAATTTCTGGATTTTAGTAGCCCAAGAGATTCAGTGAAATTGACCTATAAAAGAGAAAATAGATTAAAATATATTAAATAAAAGGAGGGAATTGTTTTGGTTAAGAAAAATACTAATTATAAAAGTGGACATGAGGATTTAGAAGTGGAGAATTTAATGCAGCAATATGATCTAGAAACATCTAGACTCCGACAATTAACTGGTAAAATGGCAATTATTGCAGCAATTATAGCCATATCCATGTCCATTTTTCAAACATACACAGCAGGATGGGGAACACTTATAACTTTAAGACAGAGATCATTGCATATAATATTTGCCTTTGTATTAGGATTTATATTTTTTCCAGGTTCACAAGATATATTTAAATCCGAAGAAAAATTAGGAATAAAAGGGCATATAGAAAATTTTACAATGGGAGATGTTTTCTTTTTATCTGTATATGCATTGTTTTTCAGTGCTTTATATATGGAGATATTAATAAAAATAGTGGCAATTCCACTTGGTATAATATCCAGTTTCTTTCTATATTCAGGATATAGAAGGTCTAGAAAGGATAAAATAGACCCATTAGATGTAATATATATATTACTTACAATTGTTGTATTTGGTTATATATTTTTTAATTATAAAGCCATTTCAATAAAAGCAGCAGAATACACAAATATAGACTTAATTTTGGGAGGATTGGCAGTACTCTTGACCTTAGAAGTAACTAGAAGAGTTGTAGGACCTGAACTCCCAATAGTATCTATTATATTTATATTCTATGCATATTTCGGACAATATTTACCAGGAGTTTTAGCACATAGAGGATACACAGTGGGAAGAATAATTTCACAGATGTATCTTACAACAGAAGGAATAATGGGAATTCCACTTGGAGTATCAGCAACTTTTGTATTTATGTTTATCCTATTCGGAGCATTTTTAGATAAAACAGGAGTGGGAAAGTTTTTTATAGATATAGCATATGCACTAACAGGTCATTTAAAAAGTGGTCCAGCAATGACCGCAGTATTGGCCAGTGGATTTATGGGCTCGATTTCAGGAAGTTCTGTTGCAAATACAGTAACTACAGGAGCTTTTACAATTCCACTTATGATTGATTCAGGCTATAAACCTCATTTTGCAGGAGCAGTTGAAGCTACAGCATCTACAGGTGGACAAATAATGCCACCAGTTATGGGAGCAGCAGCTTTTATAATGGCTGAATTTACAGGAATAGCGTATAAGGATATAATAGTTGCCGCACTTATACCAGCAGTGTTATATTATTTTGCAGTTGCAGTAACAGTTCATTTAGAAGCATCAAAATTAGGATTAAAGGGTCTTCCACGAGAAGAACTTCCAAAGGCAAGTGTGGTTATGAAATCAAAAGGATATCTCTTATTACCACTTGTAGTAATTGTAGGTTTTCTGATAAAAGGTTTAACCCCAACATTTTCAGCTTATTATGCTATTCTATTTTCAATAATAATAGCTTTAATAGCATCTATGATAAAGGGGGAGAATTCCTTTGCAAAAGAAAAAACAATGCCCTTAGTAGCTGCCATATTCTTATTTACACAGGACTTAATTCCAAGTATAAGTGATGGAATAATTCAGTTGATTATTATAGGGTTGATCTCAGTTGTTTCAACACTTTTAATAGCTTTTATATCATCAAAATTCAATAAAGATAAAAATTTAGAAGAGGAATTAAAAAAAGAAGAAGAAATAGATTTCAATATGGGAAAAATATTAGAAGCTTTTGAAGCTGGAGCAAAAGGTGCAGTAGGTGTTGCCTGTGCCTGTGCTTGTGCAGGAATAATAGTTTGTGTAGTAACTCTTACAGGATTAGGACTTAGGATAGCTGGAATTATAGTTTCAGCAGCAGGTGGAAATCTTATACTTACACTATTCTTTACTATGATAGCTTCAATTATATTGGGAATGGGTCTTCCAACAACGGCAAAATATATAGTTCTAGCAACAATGGCAGTACCAGCGTTGATTCAGTTAGAGGTAAATTTAATGTCAGCACATTTATTTATATTGTATTTTGGAGTAATAGCAGATATAACTCCACCGGTGGCATTAGCTGCCTATGCTGGAGCAGGAATAGCTGGAGCCAATTCTATGAGAACAGGATTTTCAGCACTAAAAATAGCATTGGCTGGATTTATAGTTCCATATTTATTTGCCATGAATCCAGAACTTCTTTTAATAGAATCGATTAATGAAACAGTGGTAAATTTTTTACCATTCACAGCTGCAATAGGAATAATAATATCAGCATTAATAGGTATTGTTTGTTTAGCATCTGGAGTTCAAGGACATTTCCTAACAAAGACTAAAATCTATGAAAGAATAGCACTTTTAGGATCTGCATTTTTACTTTTAAATCCAGGTTTATTAACAGATAGTATAGGTATAGTAGTATTAATATTGATTTATATATTACAGAATAAGAGAATAGATAAGTTGGAATTAGCATAATAGAATTATATGAATAAAATCACTCCATAAATTTATGGAGTGATTTTATTAAGAGTGATTAAAACCATGGAGGTTATTATGAATGATAAAAAAATAGCCATATTTGATTCTGGAGTAGGTGGATTAACCGTATTAAAAGAGATAAATAGGGTTTTACCAAATGAAGATATAATTTATTTTGGAGATACAAAGAGAGTTCCTTATGGGCCAAGAGAGAAGAGTGAGATAGTAGAATTTAGTCTTCAAATAGTAGATTTTTTAATGGAAAGTAATATTAAAATTATTATAATAGCATGTAATACAATTACATCCATAGCAATAGAAGAAATAAAAAAGAAGGTAAATATTCCTGTAATAGGTGTAATAGAACCAGGAATAAATATGGCATTAAATAAGACTAGAAATAATAAGATCGGATTAATTGGGACTGAAACAACTATAAACTCAGGAGTTTATCAGAAGGGAATAGAGGAAAGATTAATAAATAGTGAGGTTAAGGGAGTGTCATGTCCAAAGCTAGTTGAAATTGTAGAAAAAGGCATAGAAGAAGTTGGGGAGAAAAGGACATCTGAAGTTATAAAAAACTATTTAAATAATTTTGAAGAATTTGATTTAGATACATTAGTGCTAGCATGTACACATTTCCCAGTAATAAGAAATTTAATAAAATCTAATATAGAAAATATAAATATAGTGGACCCTGCTTATGAAACAGCAGATAAAGTCAAATTTACATTAGAAAAGAATAATTTATTAAATTCAAGGAGTGAAGTGGGAGAATTAGAATATTATATTACAGAAAATAGAGATAAATTTAAATCCATTGGAGAACAAATAATTGGAGTACAGATGGAAAATCTATTTGAAATTAAATTAGATTAAATATATGAGAAAAAGTAGAAGAGCCTGGTAATTTTACAGGACTAATTGTATAATGGTGAATAGTATGTTCAATAAAATAAATATTATAATCCATATAATAGGAGGTGAACAATTACTTAAGGTTCGATATCATAGATTAAAATTTAGCAGATAAGGTGGTTGAAAAATGAAGTTAAAAGGAAAGTTAATTGTTTTTGTAATAATAATTTCTTTATTAGGAATATTTACCATATCATCTATAAATTATTTTGTTTCCATAAGAAGATATGAACAGCAGGTTGAAGAGAGCTCAAACTTAGAGTCCATGTCCATAGCAAAAGATATAGATAGATGGATGGCAGTAGAGCAAACAGCATTTACAGATGTGTTAGATGGAATGATCAACTATGGTGTAACAGATAGAGAAGGTCTATATCCATACTTAGAAAGAAAGAATTATCTACATGAGGGCAGCGAGTTTTATGCAGGATTTGAATATGATAAGAAATTAAAATCAGGTTCAGAATGGTATGATGAAAATTATGACCCAACTACAAGAGATTGGTATATAGAAGCCAATCAAAATGGAGATGATGTAATCACAGTATCAGATCCATATATAGATGCTGACTCTGGAAAGATGGTAGTAACTTTATCACAACCATTTAGTACTCCAGATGGGAAAAAAGGTGTTATGGCCAATGATCTATTTATAGATAGGGTAATAGATATGGTTTCAGATGTTGAACTAGGAGATAATGCATATGCCTTTTTAATTGATAGAGATGGGGATTTATTAACCCATGTAAATGAGGACTATACTCCAGACAATCAAACTGGTGAATTAATAAATATAGCTAATATTTATGATGGGAAAATAATTGACATTATGAATAATGATTTAGGAATGAAGGATAGTAAGATAAAAGATTTTGATGGAATAGACAAGATGCTATTTATAAATGAACTAGAGGGAACAGGATGGTCAGTTGGAATAGCATACCCAGAATCTTATATTATGGGAAGTGTATATACGGTTTATAAATATACTGTATTAGGAACATTATTAGTACTACTATTATCTTTAGGAATAGCATTAGTAATGGCTAATAATATAACTAGACCTATAATGGAAGCAGTGGGAATAGCAGAAGAATTAGGAAGATTAAATTTAGTAGTTGATATAGATGATGATAAATTAGATGGACATGATGAAACTTGTCAATTGTACAGAGTATTTAAAGAACTAGGTGGTCAATTAGGTGCATTTATGTTGGATTTAGAAGAGTCAACTAGATTAAATAATCAAATATATGATGAAACAGTTATTAAATTATCTGACTTAATAGCAGAATCAGAAGATACATCAGCTACTACAGAAGAACTATC
>JARIDA010000004.1 GCA_029257065.1 Tissierellaceae bacterium
ATTTCTTCTTCATCGTCTGTTGTTTCTTCAACTTGATCTTCTGCTGGTATATCTTTTCCAGTATCTTCAGGCTCGGTCTGGCATCCTACTAATACGGATAACATTAAAACCAAGGCTAAAAGTAAAGACATAAATCTTGAAAACCTTTTCTTACTCATTATTAAACCTCCCTTTATTATTTTATGTAACTCTATCGGATAACAATGTTTCTTTTGTAGTCTAAATTATCTGTTCTTACTATAATTGTACTAAATGCTTAGATGACATTCCATTTGTTCTCATAGTTCTCTCTAGCAACTTTTTATAATTTTATTTTAATTTATATTTTTTTTGTGGCCTACCTACATTTCCATATTTATAAGACACATTAACTATTTCTTGATTCTCCATATGCTGTAGATATCTGTGGACTGTCTGATAGGCAAGTCCTGCTTCCTCGGCGATACTATTAATTGAACAATAAGTATTATTTTTATTCATATATCTTATTATTTTTTTTAATGTTCCCTCTGCTATACCTTTAGTATATTCAATAGCTTGATTATTTGAATCCTCTTTGTTTGAATCTTCAATAGTCTTTTTAAGCTTTATGTGGACATTAATTCTAGAAATTATATCTGGAGCTTTAATAGGCTTTAAGGCAAAGTCACTTGCTCCTACTTCCATAAATCTATCAGCTATTTTTTGATTTTCTTCAACTGTTAATACTATTATAGGAATGTCTTTATCCAGTTTTCTTAATCTTTTTACTCCTTCAATACCACTTATTGCAGGAAGATGATAATCCATCAATATTATATCCGGTATCTCTTCTTTATATTTTTCTATAGCATCTTTTACATTAGATGATTTTATAGGTATCCAATCCTGATATTCACATATAGCAGACATACCAAATAGTATCTCTTTATCATCATCAACTACTAGTATTTTTTTATTCATCCATATCCACCCTAGCTAATATTATTTTTAAATTAGTACCAACTTTGTATTCACTTTCTAACTTCATTCTTCCTCCATGGCTTTCTACAACATCTTCTATAAAACTTAGTCCTAATCCTGTCGACTTACTCTTACTATATCCTATTTTAGTAACTTTCTCTAAAAAATCCTCTCTTATACCTATCCCGTTGTCTGATATTTCAATAACTATCTCTCCATCTCTTAAGTCTATGTCTATATTAATTTCTCCCTTTCCTTGATCTAATGCATTATAGGAGTTGTCTAGTGCATTTATAATTGCCCTAGAAAATCTAATCTTATTTACATTTATATATGAAGACTTAGCCTTATTATTATAATTTAGATTTGGAGCAAGATCCAAATGTGAAATTTGAGAAAGAATATAAGTAAATAGTTCTTCTGTAGTCACCATGTTTTTCTTATCTTCATAGAGCATTTCTGATATCATTTCGCTTAAATTATCTATAGATTTCTCTATTCGCAACAAGTAATCTTGTTTTTTATCATTAGTTTCCATCAGTCTAACAACACTTACTAAAGCTTGCATAGAAGTTAGGGGAGTTTTAAGATCATGAACTAGATGCTTGAATTCTATGTAGTTTCTAGCCTGAAGTGCGTTCATCCGAGATTCATATAATTCTCTTTCAATCCTTATGTTTTTTTCATTGGCAACTAGTATTTTATTTTCATCAGCTATTAATTTTATAAATATAAGAGCATTAAAAGTAAAGAGAATAAAAAACATACTAGCAGAGATTGTAAGTATTTCTATTCCTCCTATCAAAGAGGCTATAGCTTTTATATCTCGCGAGGTCTCTCCCCTACCAAATTTAAAGATGGAAAGTTGGGGTATAATATCCAACCACTGGGCACCTAGTAAAAGCAGTATTATTACTGTAGATTTTTTTAAAAAAGATATTTTTGTATAATCTTTTTTTTCAATATAAATTATGGCAAATATAACTATAAAGGCTGGCACTCCCAGGTCATACCTTATACCATGTATAAGATAAATAGCTGCATAAACTAGAGGTATTATAACTAATGCAATTAGACCTCTTAGATGCGGTAGACTTTTACCAGATATTTTTATTTCTGTGGATTCTGCGATTATAAAAGCTCCCAGGTAATGCGGCAATCCTCTTATTCCATTTAGAAGAACCAATCTTATGGCTCCCAACATTAATAATCCCTGGTCATTTTTATCTAAACTTTCATATAATAGTTCATATATTTTAAAATTATATACATTTACAAATAAGGGCCCAGTTATACCAAATAATATAAGTATTCCAGCTATCATTAATTTTTTCTTTTCTATTTCTATTTTTACCTCTATCCCTCCCCTAATTAACTTTCTTTTATCATTTGTAATCTTTCTAAAAAACAAAAAAGATAAAAAATAATATCAATTTTTTTTATCTTTTATATCTTTTGTAATAAATAAACAAGGGAGAGAAATCTCCCTTGTTTATCTTATTTAAATGCTCCTTCTAAAGGTTCTAATGCGTCCCCTATACCTCCAACACTGTCCATTGGAATATTATTTTTTGATGCTATATCGTTAAATATCCCATCTTTATTTCCATCTTCTACTACTATTATATAGTCTGCCTGACTAGCTGATGGCTCTATAAATCTATCAGATAGTTCTCCTCTTCTTCCTTCTCCACCTATATGCATAGCTATAATTTTTATATCTGCTTCTTTAGCTGCATCTATTAGCTCTTTAACTCTTGCTAATTCATCATCTGCATCTATTCCTGCTGCTCCCAGTCCTTTTGAACTACCACCAACAGCTAATACTAAAGTATTTACGCCTTCTAGATCTTCACTTGTTGCTAATTTCTCTATTTCATGGTCTATACCGCCATTGTCCATTAGAGATTTAACCATTTCAACATCTGCACTTTGTCCTACTGAAGTTAATAGAACTGGTCCTTCTGCAAATGCTTCTTCAAGTCCCATTACTTCTGTGCCCTCAGTTTCTTCCCCACCTGCTGTATCTGGTTCATCTGCTGAATCACCACAAGCTACTAAAG
>JARIDA010000051.1 GCA_029257065.1 Tissierellaceae bacterium
TGGCAGATTCTTCCATAAAGGAATATTCTAGCAGTCTATGTATGGTTTTTGCCTCTCTGCCACTGGTTTCAGTCATTCTCTTAGCTGCTCTTCCCGTTGGTGCTGCCAAGGATACATTTAGACCTAAGTCCTCACAAATGCTGATTATTGCATTTATAGTTGTGGTTTTTCCAGTTCCTGGTCCTCCTGTTACTACTACCAATCCATTATTCAAGGATTCTTCTATTGCCAATTTTTGTTTTTCTGCAAATTGAATTCCCTCTGACTTTTCTATATCTTCTATTTTTTCATAAATATCTATATCCAATTCTTCCAGTTGAATTTGAGATATTTCCATTAATTTTCTACTCACATTGTTCTCTGCCACATGTAAATGGGTGGAATAGATCATTATTAACCCTTCATCTTGAATTATTGTAATATCTCCATCCATGGCCATATCCCTAATTCCAGCTTCAACTAATCCTTCATCTACTTGAAGAATTTCAAGTGTTTCTGGCAGCAATTCATCTTTAGGAAGATAACAATGTCCAGAACCCATGGACTGCATTAGTATAAATCTGATTCCCGCTCTCACCCTATGAGGACTTTCTCTGCTTATTCCCATATTTCTGGCTATTTCATCTGCTCTTTTAAATCCTATTCCGTGAATATCCTCTGTCAATCTATAGGGGTTTTCCTTGATTACTCCCACAGTATCATGTCCATATTGTTTATATATTTTCATTCCATAATTTACAGAAATGTCGTATTCCTGCAAGAATATCATGATCTCTCTGATTTCCCTCTGATCTTCAAAGGCCTCTATAATCCCCTCTAATTTTCTCTCTCCAATTCCCTTTACTTGAATCAATTTCTGTGGATTATATTGAATTGTGTCCAGTGCATCCACTCCAAACTTCTTTACTATATTTTTAGCTGTAGCAGGTCCTATTCCAGGAATAAGTCCTGAACCTAAATAGTTTTCTATTCCCTTTAGTGTTGTTGGAATCACTATTTCCATAGATTCAAAAGCAAATTGTTCTCCATATGTATCGTGATAGGTCATATTGCCCTTTAATTTTACCGCTTCTTCTAAACTGATAAAAGGAGTGCTTCCCACTACTGTTAGAGGACCCTGATCTGTTATTAATTTGGCCACAGTATATCCATTGTCATCATTTCTAAATATTATATCCTCTATTACTCCTTCTACTGTTAACATCCTTATACCTCCAAAACCGTATTTTAAAGGCTGGCATAATTGCCAGCCTCACTATTACTATATTTATATTATAATTTTAAACTATCCACTTTGTCCAGTTTTTCCCATGGTAAATCTAAATCATTTCTTCCAAAATGTCCATAAGCTGCAACCTGTTTGTAAATCGGTCTTCTCAGATCTAATTTTTCAATTATTGCTCCTGGTCTTAAATCAAAGTTTTCCTCTATTAACTCTTGTATTTTTTCATCTGAAACTTTTCCAGTTCCAAAAGTTTCTACAAATATGGAAAGTGGTTTTGCAATTCCTATTCCATAGGACAATCCTATTTCACATTTATCTGCAAGTCCTGCTGCTACCACATTTTTAGCCACATATCTAGCTGCATATGCTGCTGATCTGTCTACTTTTGTTGGGTCCTTTCCTGAGAAAGCTCCTCCACCATGTCTAGCAGTTCCACCATAAGTGTCCACTATTATTTTTCTTCCAGTTAAACCTGCATCTCCTGTTGGTCCACCCACTACAAATCTTCCAGTTGGATTTACATAGTATTTTGTGTCTTCATCTATTAATTCTGCTGGAATTATCTCTTTTACCACATGCTCCATTAGATCCTTTTTAATCTGATCCAATCCTATCTCTTCTGGATGTTGAGCTGCTATTAATATTGTGTCTACTCTTACTGGTTTGTCTCCCTCATATTCAACTGTTACCTGAGTTTTTCCATCAGGTCTTAAATATGCTAAAGTACCGTCTTTTCTCACATCAGCCAATCTTTTAGCCAATTTATGTGCCAGTGAAATTGGAAGTGGCATATATTCCTCTGTTTCATTGGAAGCATATCCAAACATTAATCCTTGATCTCCTGCACCTATAGTGTCATATTTATCCTGTGAATCTTCTCTATGTTCTAAGGCTTTGTCCACCCCTTGAGATATATCTGAAGACTGTTCATTTATTGTTGTCAATACTGCACAGGTTTCTGCATCAAATCCTGCTCTTGCGTCTGTATATCCAATTTCCCTTATTGTGTCTCTTACTATTGTAGGTAAGTCCACATAGGAATTGGTTGTAATTTCTCCTGCAAGTAAAACCATTCCCGTTGTTACAGTTGTTTCACATGCCACTCTACCCATTGGATCCTTTTCCAATATTGCATCTAATACTGCATCTGATATTTGATCACACATTTTATCTGGATGACCTTCTGTTACAGATTCTGAAGTGAAAAACCACTTTTTCATTTTCTATTCCTCCTATTTGTCTATAAAATTAAAAAAAGACCTATAAAAAACAGGTCTTAAAAGTCATTAAAACCTCATCTTTCAGAATATATTCTGTGGGATTTAGCACCTTGTAAATTTACTGGTTGCCGAGTTTCATAGGGCCCAGACCCTCCACCTCTCTTGATAAGGACATATTCTATTGTATATTAATTTTAACATATGAAATTTTTTTAGTCAATCAGTAACTATTTTATAAATATATAGGACAATAGATAACCTATAATAAGACCTCCTAAATGGGCAGTAATGCTTATGCTTGGACTTATAAATGTTATTATTAAATTGAGTCCTAAAAGTTTTAATATACTCTTTCTTCCCTGTGGAGTAATCATATTTTTGTGATGTTGAATCAAATAGACAAATGCCCCTAATATTCCAAATAGACTACCAGATGCACCTGCTGATATGGTTTCAAAGCTAAAGAAAAAAGTCACTATATTTCCACCTATTCCTGTAAGCAAGAAAAATATTAAATATTTCATCTTACCCATTACCCTTTCTATTTGGGTTCCAAATATATATAGGGCATAGCTGTTGAAAAACAAATGCATTATTCCTATATGAATAAAAACAGATGTTATTAATCTATAGTATTCACCGTAAAATAAGACTAATGGAGGATATAGGGCTCCAAATTTCACTAATGTTTCAGTATTTGTGGTTCCTCCATTTAAAGTCATAATTATAAAATATACTATTATTATCCCCAATAGGCTAAAAGTTACTGGAGTTCTTTTATATTTTTCTATTAAATTTCTTTTTCTCATATTGTCACATCCTTGATAGATCGTTTTTATTTGCCTTCTCTATTTTAACACAGTTGCCTCTAACTGTCCTAAATTAATAGTGTCTCTAAAATCAACATGGTCAAGGGAATAAAAGCCAGACTTAACAATGTGGTAACCACAATATTGGTCATTACAAATTCACTGTCCTGGCTGTATTCATCTGCAATAACTCCTATTTGAGTCATAGTTGGCATTCCTCCAATTATTGTAAATACTTGAATTTGCAAATTATTCATGCCTAGTGCAACAGCCAGGGCAAACATTATACTGGGAAAGATTATGAATTTTAACAGTATAACTAATATTGTATCCCTTTGAATTTTTATATTTTTAAATCCTACCTCATAAATAACTCCCCCAATAAATATTAATGCTAAGGGTGTTCCCATGCTCCCCACCATACTTATTGGTCTTATCAATATTTCAGGCAAGGACACTCCTAACAACAGTAGAATCATACTGATCAGGAGAGTTATTAGTGGAATGGACAGGAGACTTTCTAGTCTTCCTCTTAAGGAATCCTCTTCCTCCTTTTCTTTAAACATAGGCACAAATACTAACCAGAGAAATATGGTACTAATCAAATAGAAAATCATCAAATAGGGTATTCCCTCTTCTCCAAAGAGATTTCCTATTACTGGTAGACCTATAAACATGAGATTACCCAGACTGGCTGAACTTACAAATGAACTCTTTCTATTAGCATCCATTTTAAAGATCCTTCCTAAAAGAGAAGATATGATTAAAATAAATAACATTCCTAAAAAAGATATAATTATTAATCCCGATGAATCAAATAACTCCTCCCTAGTAAAATCTATCAATATATTTTTTACTACTATACATGGAATGGACACCTTTAATATTAGATTGGAGAGAAAGCTTTTATTCTCCTCCTTATACCAATCTAAATAGGAGATGAGATATCCTATTCCCAACACTATTAATATGGTGAAAACCGTTTCGATTGCTCCCATTATCAAATCAATCAAATCCTTTAAATAATATTTTTTACTAATAAATAAACTACTAATCCTGCAGCTATAACTCCCATGGATATGGCTAATATGGATTTTTTATAGTCTAATTTTAATATTGAAGCTGCTATGGAAGCCGCCCAGGCTCCTGTGGTTGGTAGTGGTACTGCCACTAATAGGAATAGTCCCAAAATACTATATTTCTTGATTTTACTCTTTGTCTTTGCCAGGGTTTTCTCTTTGATCCAACCAATAGTCTTTTTAAATAGCCTAGTCTCCTCAAATATATTCATAATTGGAACTAGAATTTTAAATAATATGGGTATTATAAGTAAATTTCCCATTAGACTTAATATTAAACTTTTTTCAGAGGAAAAACCTATTGCCCTTCCCATTGGAATTGCACCTCTTAATTCTATTACTGGCAACATGGCCATTAGAATTATATATATTTCATTTTTAAAACTCAAAAAATTAACCATTTATCTTGCCTCCGCTAGTTTATATAGATATATTATCATATATTTACTCTTTTTAATTAGTCTGAAAAACTCTATTTTAGTGCGAAATAGAGAGATAAATAGAGTTAATTAGCTTTTAACGGACTTGGTTCGCTTTTTAGCCACTTTTACCTATTTGCCAAAAAATCTGTTCTCCCATATACTGTAATAGTGCTCCAGATAGAGTACATATTGGTTGACGGGGTGTGGCGCAGTTTGGTAGCGCACATGGTTTGGGACCATGGGGTCGAAGGTTCGAATCCTTTCACCCCGACCATTAATTCAAAGGTTTTTCGCTTTTGAATTTTTTTATGTGAATTATTAAAATATATAGTCTTATTATTACTTGGTTATCGGGGTGTGGCGCAGTTTGGTAGCGCACATGGTTTGGGACCATGGGGTCGAAGGTTCGAATCCTTTCACCCCGACCATTTTTCAAAAGACATTTATTTTAATACTATCTAAGCAAGGAATATATAATATTAAAGTAATATCTGGTTGACGGGGTGTGGCGCAGTTTGGTAGCGCACATGGTTTGGGACCATGGGGTCGAAGGTTCGAATCCTTTCACCCCGACCATTTAATAGCCTAGTGAGTTTTTAACTCATTAGGCTTTTTTTAATGCCCTTTTATATTATATTATAATAATATATGTTATTATATATTAGAAAGGATGATTTTATGTTTACAAATTTAGTTCCAAGATTTTTAAGATATGTAAAAGTAGAAACCAGATCGGATCCAGATTCAGATACAATTCCTTCCACAGAGACTCAAATTGAGTTTGCTAAAATGTTGGTTGAAGAGTTGGAAAGTATAGGACTTTCTGAATGTGAATATCACAAAGCCAGTGGATGTGTCCTAGCAACTCTACCATCCAATACAGATAGAGATGTTCCAACTATTGGCTTTTTAGCACATATGGACACTGCTGATTTTAATGCAGTGGATGTGAATCCTAGAATGATCACTGATTATGATGGAGAGTCAGATATTCCACTGGATGAAGAGGGTAAATATATTTTGAACACAAGGGATTATCCTAATTTAAAAAATTATAAGGGAGAAACTCTAATCACCACAGATGGTACTACTCTTCTAGGTGCAGATGATAAGGCTGGAATTGCTGAAATAGTAACTGCCATGGAATATTTGATTAATAATCCAGAAATAGAACACGGAGAAGTTAGAATTGCCTTTACTCCAGATGAAGAAATTGGTACAGGTTCAGGTAATTTTGATGTGGAGAATTTTAGAGCAGATTTTGCCTATACAATGGATGGTGGACCTTTAGGAGAATTACAATTTGAAAACTTTAATGCAGCAACTGCTAAAGTAAAGTTTTTAGGTACTAATGTTCATCCTGGTACTGCCAAGGATAAAATGGTAAATTCAATGAAATTGGCCATGGACTTTCATTCCTCTTTACCAGAAAAGGATTCTCCTGAACACACTGAAGGATATGAAGGATTCTTTTTATTAGAAGATTTCCAAGGTGGAGTGGAGGAGACTAATTTAGTCTATCTTATTAGAGATCACGACTTGGATAAATTTAATGCTCGTAAAGAGTCTTTAAAATATATTGGTAAAAAGATGAATAAGGAATTGGATCAAGAGAGGGTTATTGTTCAAATAGAAGATTCCTATTTTAATATGAGAGAAATTATTGAAAAGGATATGACACCTGTAGAACTGGCTCAAATAGCTATGGAAAATTTAGGAATAGATCCTAAGATAGATCCAGTTCGTGGTGGAACAGATGGAGCAAGACTTTCCTATATGGGACTTCCAACTCCTAATCTATTTGCAGGTGGAGAAAATCTACATGGTAGATTTGAATTCGTTTCCATAGAAACCATGAGAAAAGCTACACTGCTTATTATTGAAATTATAAAATCTAATATAGAATAAAAAAATCTCCCTAGATAGGGAGATTTTTTTTCTTTTTAAACTGCTTGTCTATTATTTTTATATTTAATCTTTTAGATTCTCTTATAAGTAATATTGTGGATACTAGGGCTGAAATTATATCTGATATTGGATAGGACAACCAAACTCCCATAGCACCCATACCCTTTATCTTAACTAAATATATTGCCAATGGTAACATTATTACAATCTGTCTTAATATGGATATAGTAACTGAATATCTGGCTTTTCCCACTGCTTGAAAATAGAATATGGATATATAATAAATACTTATTACGGGTATTATAGATATCATTATTCTAAAGGCAGATGCTGATTCCTTAATTATTTCCCTATCTCTTACAAATATACTCATTAAATTCTCAGTGAATATAATGGATATTCCCCAAAGAACCCCTGTAGTAAGTGTGGCATAAAACACAGTTCTTATTACAACCTCTTTCAATCTTTTATAGTTTTTCGCTCCTGCATTATAGGCAGCTATTGGCTGCATGGCTGAAGCTATTCCAAACATGGTTATAAACAAAAACATATACACCTTGGTCACCACACCTAGAACCACAATTGCAGAGTCTCCCTCTGCACTGGCTAGAAGATTATTTATAAAGGCCATTACTATTCCGTCCTCAGCTTCTATTATAAAAGAAGAAATTCCCACCAACATAAGTGCAATAGATATTTTTTTGTCTAGTTTTATTCCCTTTATTCCATATTCCTTTCTCACTACTCTTAAATGACTATAGGCATATAGAAATCCTGCTATTTGAGAAACCGTTGTTGCTATGGCAGCACCATTTACTCCCCAACCTAATCTGAAAACTAGAATATAATCTATAATTACATTTAATATGGCACCAATACTAGTGCTTATTATTGATATTTTACTATTTCCCATTGAAATCATAATATGAGAGGTAAATGTAGTTAAACTGAGAAATGTACTTCCCAATATAACTATTTTTAAATATTCCTCACCATAGGGAAGTAATTGATCACTTGCTCCTAGAGTTCTAAGTATTTGTTCTGGAAAGATGGAAACTAATAGAGTTAAGCCCATCATTATTACCACATTCAAACTAAATCCATTCTCTAAATACTTTTTACTCTTCTCAAAATTTTTCTCCCCATTGGATCTGGAAAAAGATGTGGATGTTCCTATTCCAAACATTATGCTTAGTGCTATTATTACTCTTTGAATTGGAAAGACCAGTACTAATCCTCCAATGGCTTTTCCTCCCACATATCTACCTACAAAAAGAGTGTCCACCATATTATATAATTCTGATACTAATAGAGAAATTATTATGGGTATGGAAAATTTTAATAATAATTTTCCAATACTCTCTTCTCCAAAAATATTACTACTACTATCCATGTAATCCCCCTAATTTAGACAATATTAGGAGAAGCCAATGGCTTCTCCTAATAATTTATATATCTATTACACTATATTTCAAATTCTTCTGGCAAATTTCTATGATTAAATCCTACTAGGGACTCTACATCAAAAGAGAATATTATTCCTGTTCCAGCTTCCTTAAGATCTCCTGCCTTGGTCATAGCCTTCATAATTTCTTTTCTCTTTGATTCTTCAGACAATATTATTATTATTTCCTTTGAAGATTCTACAGTTATATTGAAAAATCTTTTTGCTTCTGTTTCTCCTGTTCCTCTAGCAAAAAATATGGTTGCTCCAGTTGCTCCTGCAGCTTTAGCACCATTTACAACTAAATCTGCTTTACCTCTTTCCACTACTCCTATTATACATTTTACATTATCCATTATTATCCCCCTATATTTTTGTTATGATTCCCAATACCATTACAGAAACCATTGATGCTACAGATGTTAAACCAACTACTCCAAAGCCTGCTAACAATGGATCCACACCATCTATAATTGAAGCCAGTCCTACTGCCAATGCCATATTTATAGGAATATTTACTGGTCCTGTGGTTGCACTAGCCGCATCAAAAGCTATTGAATTAAATGGTTCCGGTGTTATAAATACTAATCCTACTACTAATATCAATAATGGTACTACTATTTTTGGATAGGATATATTAAATAGTATTCTTCCCATTCCAATAGCCATTCCAGAGCCAAATCCTATTGCTACTGCATGTATTAATACTTTTGCTGGTATTGCACCTGTTGAAAGTTCTTCTACTTCCATTGCCAGCGCCTGTAGCCCTGGTTCAACTAGAGTAGCAAAATATCCAATAACAAATCCTATTATAAGCACTATCCATTTTTTCTCTATTAGTACGAAATTTCCACCAACTGAATCTCCTAAAGGAATCAAACTCAATTCTACCCCTTGTAAAAACAGATGTAAACCTATTACAGTCACTATAAAACCTGTTATAAACTGTTTTGTGTCCTGTAGTGGCTTTTTAAATATTACTAATTGTAAGAAGAGCAATATTCCAGCCAAAGGAACTACACTGCCTAATGTCTCTAATAAAGCTGTCAAATGTCCACTTCCTTTCATTTTTTCACTCCTTTATTTTTGCATATATTCTATTATACTATAATAATGATTTTTTAACAGTATACCTATTTAAGAATAACTTTTATAATTCCATTTTAAAATTATATTGTTTTACATTCAGGGTGAATATAATATATAATAAGGTTGGATTATTAGGAGGGATATTATGAAAAAAGAAAAGTTTATTCCAGAGGTTAAATCTACCTTAAGATCTAGAAGTATTGAAATACCCAAATCAATTTATAAGGCCAGCGGTATTACAATACTTGGAAAAAGAATAAAATCATTATTATTTACAACTGATATTGCTATAATTAAAAATAGTAATGCCAGTTCAATAATGGCTGTTTATCCTTTCACACCACAACTTTCTATTACTCAGGCCATAATAGAAAATTCACCTGTTCCAGTATTTGCTGGGGTTGGTGGTGGTCTTACCACTGGTCAAAGATCAATTTCTATAGCAATACAGGCTGAACTCATAGGTGCTTATGGAGTTGTTGTCAATGCTCCAGCTACTAATGAAGTTATTAAAGAAATGAGCGATATTGTGGATATTCCTGTAATTGCAACTGTTGCCTCTATTCACGATGATTTTATTGGTAAAAAAGAAGCTGGAGCTAAAATATTTAATGTTTCTGCTGGATCCAATACCTATAAGGTTGTGGAAAAACTAAGATCAGAATTAGGATATAAATTTCCTATTATAGCAACTGGAGGACCAACAGATGAGACTATTTTACAGACAATTGAGGCAGGAGCAAATGCCATAACCTATACTCCCCCAACTAGTGCAGAAATATTTGCTGGGGTAATGCAAAAGTATAGAGTGGATAAAAAACAATAAATTAAAAGCTTAGCTATAGGATTTAAAATCCGTATACTAAGCTTTTTTTCTAATCAATTAGTCTTCCAGTAATTCTAATAATTCACCTTTTATTCTGTAATCCACCTGTTTCAATTCTGCTATATTGGATTTTCCTAATAATAACATTATAACTTTAAGTTTATAAATAGTATTCTCTAAATAGTCTCTAGCTGCCTGATAATCTCCATGTAATAGGAATAGTAATATCTCACCTGCTATACCTACAACTTCAGCTCCTAATACTATTGATTTTACTATATCTAAACTGGTTCTAACTCCACCACTACTTATTAGTTTTAAATCACTTGGTAATTTTCTACATTCTATTAATGATAGTGCTGTTGGAATACCCCATTCATATAATTCCGTAAAATCCATTTCCGGATATCTCATATTTTCAATTTCTATGAAATTAGTTCCCCCTGATCCAGAAATATCTATCCATCTAATTCCCTTATCATAAAGTCTCCTGCCCACTTCATTGGAAATTCCCATTCCCACCTCTTTAACTATAACTGGTTTATCAATTTTATTGGATATATTAGTAATATTATCCAATACTCCCTTAAACTGCCTATCTCCCTCTTTCATAACTATTTCCTGAGCTGGATTTAAATGCAATTGAATTACATCTGCCTGAATCAGTTCAATAGCTGCTTTAACCTCTTCAATATTAGCATTTGCACTTAAATTAGCTATAATAAGTCCCTCTGGAAATTCCTCCCTAACTATTTTAAATGAATTAACTGCTTCTTCATCCTCACATAGGGCAACTGTTTGAGAACCTACTGCCATGGGAATATTAAATTCCTTTGCCAGTTTTACTAAATTTTTATTAATATCCTTTGCAAATTCACATCCACCTGTCATAGCATTGATGATAATTGGATAAGCAATAGTCTTTCCAAATAATTCTACTTCTGTGTTAATATCTTCAAAATTTAACTCTGGTAATGCATTATGCTGTAAAAAAATATCCTTAAATAAGGTATTTCCTTCATATACTGTCCTTAAATAATTTTCAATATGTTCCTTTTTACGTGATTTCCTCATAATATTACACCTCTATTTTTATCTATAACACTAATCATTATATCATAACTGGTCAGTTATTTTCTATTATCTTCTAAATAATATATCCCTTCACTAACCAATGATACAACTGATCTTTTTACTTCCTCATTCATAATCTGTCCATTTTCAGATATTTTCTCCATATATGCTCTTCCTATATATGATGTAATATCCTCCTTGTTTTTAGCTATATTTTTATAACTATCTAAGACTTCTTTTTTAAATCTACCCTCTTCATCTGTTAAGGGAGTATTTCTAGTTCCCTGTAAATATATTACTAATTCATCTTTATAGTGTCTTAAGACTCTTTCATATCTCTTTTCATGTTCATATTTTCTCAGATAAGATTCCATCTTAAGCAGTCTTTTTGGTATATCACTATGACTAATATTTAAATTTCCATTGTGAAGGATTGGTTGATTGATTTTAAGAGCTTGAATGCTAAAATAGTCATCAATTTCCTCAGACATATATTCCCCATATTTCAAAAACTTATCATAATCCACTACTATTTCCAAGTCTTCTACTTTCATCAATTTATAATAGCTTTTGTCCAATCTAGATATAAATTCTCCTATATCCTCATGACTTTTTTGGATATCCTCCTCAACTAGAAATATCTTATCTCCTAACAATACATCCAAATCTTCTCTTAAATTCTTCTCATCCATTATTTTGTATTCTACTTCCAGATTTTGGATCATTATATCTTCTATTTCTAGAATTAAAGTATCCACATTTTCCTTGTCTAATTCTTCTAAATTCTCATCTATTATCCCTATTAAGCTTGGAATATCTGATTCTTTTCTAGAAGCTAATTCTTTGAATTCAACTATTGCAGCCTCTACCCTTTCCTCATCCATCATATCCAAAACTTCTTTTTCTAATTTCTCACTACTCTCTCTAGAGTTTTTGGTCCTACAACCTACCAGACTAAACAATATAATCATACTCATTAAGAGGATTAGAATCCTTTTAATATTTTTCAATTTATCACTTCCCAATTATTATTCATATATTTAAATCCATATCAGTCCTATTATAACATAATATTTTTAAATTATAGTCTTTTAAGATATATTTATTATATCTGTCTTTCTATCTATTTTGTTTTCTCCATTTTCCACTTCCACTGTTAATATGTGAAATATTTCAGAGTTTTCAAATTCTAAATTGTATTCTAACTCTAATATATCTCTCTTATGGATGGATTCTTTACCATCTAATATGATTCTAATATTCCCCTTCTCTTTTAGTTTGACCTTTAATTTCCTATCTGTGTCCATGTCTATTTGTATATTCATAGAATGGGAATCCATTTTCTCTGAATTATTCTCCAGTTCCCATAAAACCCTTAAAAAGTTTTCTCCTAATATTTTAGAAATATGGTCACTAGAATAGCCTCTCTGCTGAAGACCCACTTTTATTTTTCCCATTTCAGATGCATCCTTCATATCCACAGGCAGATCTGCTCCATCAAAATCCGAACCTATTCCCACATGATCCACTCCTATTAAGTCCACCATATAGTCTATATGATCAAAGTAATCCTCTAAATAGGCTTCTTTGTTTTCTGTTAAAAATGAGGGGCAAAGAACTGCAGCTACTATTCCTCCAGTTTTTCCTATTTCAATTAACTGCTTATCTGTTAAATTCCTTCTATGGGGAGTTAGGGAATATGAGTTGGAATGAGTGGCTATTATTGGATTATTCACATTTTTTGCCACTCCCCAAAAGGTCTCCTCATTCATATGAGATATGTCTATTCCAATTCCAAGCTTTTTCATCTCCCTCAAGACTTTAATTCCCAATTCTGTTATTCCACCCTGAGATTTTTCTCCATTTTCTTCGTATTCCTCTGCTACTCCTTCACCTAAATTATTAGAATAATTCCAGTTAAAGCCTAATATCTTAACTCCTAAAT
>JARIDA010000080.1 GCA_029257065.1 Tissierellaceae bacterium
AATATGGTAACTAGTAAAATTATGAATCTTTTCATTAGCTCCACTCCCTAAATAGTTTATAAATCACTTTAGCATATTTTCCTATGGAAAGTGTACTGATTTTCCCATAGAAAAGTATATTAAAATGTATTACTTTATAACAGGCTATGGTAACCTTCTAGGAGCAAAGAAGAGTTTAATCTTCTTGGTCTGGTATAATTAAATCAAGTCCTGACTTAATGAACAATAGACCACTAGAAGGATGATTTTAATTATATCAACCTTTATATTTTTGGCAAGTCTCACATAATATAAAATCTATATAATGAAAAAACTTTATTAATTTTTTAACCTGTGAAATTTCTTGTTAATAAAGGGTATAGTAAGTTTATAATATGATATTAAAACAACAGTTATAAAATCAATTATAATTAGGGGAGGGTATTTTGATGAAAACGTTTATTACAACTAAGGGTGCAGAGTGGGAAAAAACTAAAGTTAGAAAAATTTTCATTATATCATTAACTATTCTTGTTTTAATCTATTCTTTAGTAGCTTGTACAGCCAAAGAAAGTGAAGTAGAGGCAAATGTTTTAGATATAAAACCCATACATGAAGCTATAAAAGAAAATTTTAGAGATGATTATTTACCAGATACGAGCTTGACCCTTGAAGAGTTAGTGGAGCTTACAGGAGTAGAAAAAGACAGCATAGATGAATTTATAGCAGAAGTTTCTAAAAATGAAAATACTGTGGATACATTTATAGCTATAAATACAAAAAGAGATACTTCCTATGATGCAGCACAGAAATTTTTAAAGTATAAAGAAAAGTTAGATGAAGATGCTTTAAAACACCCTGATAATATTGCTAAAATAAAAGCTTCAAAAGTTGTAAGAAAAGGGGATACAGTATTTTTCATAATGATAGGAAAACCCAATACAATTGAAAACCAAGAAAGTAAAGAAGCCATAGATTTTTCGGAAAAAGAAGTTAAGAGAGTAGAAGCCGTAATTAATGAGGTTTGTGGATGATAGTAATTATTCTGGGAGTTTCCCAGTAGAACTTATAACTAAATATATTATGAAAAAGTTAACGCACAGTAACATGATTATATTTACAAAAAATACTAGCTTATACAGCTATCTTGTTTTATACTTATTACAAGGAATATACTTAAATTTTCAATTTTAAAGGGGTGTGTTTAATGGTTTCTCTATTTGAAACAATTATCGAAATAGTATCTGTTCCTATGGTGAAGTGGGATAAATTAGCAATTAAATACAAGCTTATTCTCTTTACTTTGGTTTTAATTTCTATTGCCAGTATAGTGATTTTAGTAAATTAGACAGTATACTAGCTGAGAAAATTAAATCAATATGGAAGATATTTGGTATGAATATACTAGGTATCTTTTTTCTATGTGTAAAAATATATTTGAAAAAGTCTACATATCCTATTAAATAGATGAAATATATATGGATATATGCTAGGCTTATGGAGTTCCTTTAATAATAGAAAAGCAATCTGGTAATATGTCAAGAGATACTTTCTAAGTAAAAGAAAAGAAACGATTAAAAAAGGGTAACTCAAACTAAACCTATGGTTTTTAGCAAAAAAACAGGTTAAATTTTAAATATATTTTATTGTATCCCTCCGACTTTATTACCGGAGTAGATTTGATTTTTAGTCAGCAATCCAAAAATCAGGCGTACTAATTTACGAGATGTAAGTGCGAGTGCTCTTTTATGCTGGTGAGTTGTTGTTTCACCATATTTCTTGTTGTAATAAGTTTTATACTCTAATATATGTCTTCTAACACTGTTAGCAGCTTCAATTAGATAATATCTTAAATACTTGTTACCAGTTTTAGTCATATAGGTTTCATCAGAATTAAAGTTGCCTGATTGCTTAGTTCTCCAAGTAAGGCCTGCATATTTAGCTAGGGCATTATTGGAATCAAAGGCATTAATAGAGCCGATCTCAGAAAGTATACCAGCTGCAAGAACAGGACCAATTCCTGGGATGCTCATAAGTGATTGATATTCATTAGTATTAAGACCTTTAATATTTTTTTCAATAGCTTTGTCAATGGTCTTAACCTCTGTTTCAAAGGTTTTGATAACATTAAAAGAAGAAGCTAAAGAAATATTTAAAGGTTCATATAATACTTTATCTAAACGATAAGAATCTCTTGCAGCCTTTTTCAAGAGTTTAGCAGTAGCTTCTGGATCTTTAAAACGATTTTTACCTTTCTCTTTTACAAAAGCAACTAAGTCTTCGAGGGGAGAGTAGGTAATGTCATCTAAAGATAAAAACTCAGTTAAAACAGCCATAGAAGTAGCACCATAATTATTAGAAAATGGTCTTTCTTCTTTATCAAGTACAGCTAATTGACTGAATTTAAGATATATATTAGAAACCATATACGTTTTTTCACGAGTAATACATTCAATTAGATGAAGTCTGTGACGTGTCAGCCTTTGAAGAGCAAGGAACTGAGAACCACGCCAAGGAGAAGAAGATATACGACCACATCTAGCAAAATCAGCAATCACAAAAGCATCTAGTGGATCTGTTTTATCCATATCAACAAAAGACTTTCTGTAATTAGCAATAGTCTTTGGATTAAGGCAGTAAACCTTAGGATTAAAAGGTAATAAGTCTTCACTAGAGGATAAAAAATTAGCTATGTGAATGCTATATACGGAAGTAGATTCTAAGGCAATAACAGCATTTTCAAGTTCTTTAGAGGACAAACAATCCAGTAGGGATTGCAAAATGGATTCAGCTCCATTTTGATCATTTAAAGCCTTTAGGTTAAGAAGTTTATTGCCTTCAAAATCAAGAGCACATAAGACATTAGTCTTAGAGCTTACATCAATACCAACAAATAAAGTTTTAAGAAATTTGTTCTTCATAATATCACCACCTTTCGGTTTTAGTGTAGAACAATTAGTAAAAGAGATATCCTAATCTTAATTACTAACCTCAACCTCGCACTATTAGCATTCATCTTTTAAAATTACCTTGCTGTTGGTCTAGTAAAAGAGATGCAGCATCTGAGTCAGAGGATTATGATAATTAAGTCAGGAAGCATGCTTCAAGGGCAATAACCGTTAAGATTTTGCAAGGAGAAGTTGAATTTTCCTTCGCCAATTGTTCTTAATATAATTATAGCATTAGGATATCTCAAATAATAATTATAAGATTAAAAATATTAGATTTAACTAAATTGAAAACAAAATAAAGTTTGTTTAAGGATCCAGATAAAGAATTCGCCGCGAATATTTGAATCTTCAGTCGGCTACGCCTCCTTACGATTCAAATATTCGCATAATTACCAGAGAAGTAATTGATCCTAAATGATACGTTTATTTGGTACTCAATTTGATAAAAATAAAACATACTTAGAAGCCTGAAAAAAATGCTTCTAAACATATTATACGAGGAGAATACTATGAGAAATTTCATTGAAAAATCTATAATCATAAGCTTTTCCCTATATGCCAGTTATAAATTTACCTCAAAAGTAGATTTAGTTTTTTATTTTCTAGTAGCCATAGTATTTTCAAG
>JARIDA010000120.1 GCA_029257065.1 Tissierellaceae bacterium
AGTAACTCATCTCCTATAGTATGTCCAAATGTGTCATTAACGATTTTTAATCCATTAAGATCAAGCATTATTATTCCCATAGGATACTTCTTTTTAGTATCTAATTCATCTAACATTTTTAACAAATAATTTCTATTATAGGCTCCTGTTAATTGGTCATAATAGCTTAGATATTCTATTTGACGTATTTTTTCTCTTAATAGAGTTTCATCTATAATTGTAAAACGATAGAGTTTTTTATCAGAAGACTGAATACTATTAGCATGAATTTTAACATGTTTGATTATACCATCAATATTCAAATCTATTGTTAAGAAATATTCCCCATCAGATGAAATATTTCTTTTGAAAAAATATAAATCATCTTGACTATTTTCATGAACAAATTTAGTGAGAGATTTATCTGAAAGTTCATTAGTTTCAAAAATTTTCTTAGTAGCATTGTTAAATTTTTTTATATTCATATCCTCATCTAAAATTAAGTATGAAATAGGTGCATCTATAAATAGAGATTGATAATCATATTTTAAATTCTCAATTAATTCATTGGTCCTTTTAAGCTCTTCATTTTGAAATCTTAATTCTTCATGGTAAATAAGTAGCTTCTCCAATGCTTCAGAAATTGTATTTTCTAAATTTATTCCAATATTGTTATTTTCAAGTGCAGTGTTAATTCTATTTCTTATTTCATCCACTATATCTACCCTCCTTTTAAATATTTTATTTAATTTTAACTTTCTAAATAATCGCTAATATCTGTAATTACTCCTAACAAAGTTAAAGGCTTACCATTTTCGTCTCGTGTATTAACTATTCCATGATTATGATGTACAGAATAAATTCCATCTTTTCTTTTAATTCGATAGACAATATCCCAATACTCTTTTTCACCACTTACACAACTATCAATAGCCTTTTCATATTTTATTATATCATCTCTGTGAATTAATTTGTTGTGATTAATAATATTTTTAGGAAAATCATCCTCATCATAGCCTAACATTCTCTTTTTGGTACTTGATAAATCCATAATACCAGTTTCAATATCATAAACCCAATGAGCCATATTTCCAAGATTTAATGACTTTCCTAAACGTTCATTTATTAGATTATATTCATTTTGAATAGATTTCAATTGATCTATATTTATAAAAGTAATTATGATTCCATTTACAGCATAGTATTCTGTTCTATAGGGACGAATACGAATTAACCAATAAGAATTTGATGCATCTTTAATTTCTCTATCTATAGGTTCTAAGTTAGAAGCAACACTATCTATATCTTCCAATATATTTGGATAAGAGTCCATAATAGCAATGTGTTTTATGGATCTGCCAATATCATTTGTCATTATATTAGTAATTTCAGTAACAATTGGAGTTACACGGCGAATATGTAATCGGTCATCCAGATATAAAGCACCTAATTCAGTATTTCTCATAAGATTATTTAAATCATTAGATAAATTTGTAAGTTTTTCTATCTTAGATTGATATTCGTTGTTTACAGTATATAATTCTTCATTGACAGATTGTAGTTCTTCATTAGTACTTTGAAATTCTTCATTTGATGCTATTAATTCTTCATTAGAAGATTGTAATTCTTCATTTGAGGTCTCTAATTCTTCAATAGTTGCTTGCAAACCTTCTTCAGCCAATTTCAATTCAGTTTCTAATTCTTTTATTCTGTCACTAACATCCTCTGACATATCAATGGAAACATGAGTATTAGACTCTATTTGATCTCCATTCCTTTCAAAACTAATCATAAAATAATTATCATTTCCAATTGAAATTTTCATACCTGTTAAAGAATAGATATTCTTACTATCACCTTTAAGAGTAATATTATTAAAAGTAATTTTCTCTGTTTCCGTTTTAAGACGTCTAATAATATTATTTACAAAAAGACAGGTCTCTTTGTCCATATTAGCATTAAATTTGTTAGAAAATTTGCCAGGTTGAATTGTTAAAAAGCTAGAAGCATCATTAATAACCTGTACAATATTATCTCTTTCATCAATTATAATTGATGGAGGGGATATTTCAGATAGTATTGATGACAATAATTGTTCAGCCATTAAATTATTTTTTTCGTAATGGGCTCCTAGTTTATTTTCCATTACAGAAACCACTCTATGCTTAAGATGGTTAATATTATCAGTCAGTTTTGGTTTATATCCTCTTATATATTGAAAGATTTTCCATTGACCATCAACTGTTTCAAAGGCATCACTTAAATCCCCAACGCTTTCACTGCTTCCTAAAAACATATATCCATTTTTTCTAAGTGAAAAATAAAAGCTGGATAAAATTCTCTTCTGATGTTTACTTTTTATGTATATAAATAAATTCCTACAAACCAAAAGGTCTAGATTAGAAAAAGGAGGGTCTTTTAAAATATTGTGTTTTGCAAAGACTATCATCTTTCTAAGAGAGTCTTTTACCTGATATCCATCCTTAAATTTAATAAAGTATTTATCAATTAACTCACTGTCCATATTGACAAAAGAGTTGTTAGGATAAAATGCATCTCTAGCTACTTCTAGTGCATCTGAATCTACATCTGTTGCAAAAATTTTAACTTCACAATCAATATTATTAGATATTAAGTATTCACTAAAAAGAATAGCTATTGAATAAACCTCTTCTCCAGTTGAACAGCCTGCAGACCAAATCCTTATAAAATCTTTATTATAATCCATATATGGTAAAACCTCTGTCCAAAGACTTTCAAAAGCCTCAGGATCTCTAAAAAAACTAGTTACACCAATAAGAAGTTCACTTTGTAAAGTGTTTTTTTCCGTATCTGATTTTTGTAAAAAATCTACATAGTCCTTTATATTTTCCAACTGATTAATTCTTAATCTTCTGGTAAGTCTTCTTAAAATAGTATTATTTTTGTAGTATGAAAAATCTATTCCAGAATAATCTCTCATTATTAAATTAAGTTTTGCAAGATCATCAGAACTCACATTATCATTATTTGATGAATCTAGAATAGATTTTATATGAGGATGTTTTATAAAATTAATAATTTTATTTGGCATTTCTTCTGGTGGCAAAATATAGTCTATAATCCCAGTAGAAATTGCACTTCTTGGCATTTCACTAAATTCAGAAGAAGACAAACTTTGTGCCAAAACTAACCCACCAACTTCTTTAATTGATTTAACACCAAGTGTTCCATCTCTGCCTGAGCCTGATAAAACTATTCCAATTGATTGATTACCCTTATCTTTTGCCAGAGATTGCATGAAGACATCAATAGGCAAATTTATATTAATCTCATTATTATACTCTACTAAAAAGAATTTTCCGTGGAATATAGTAAGATTTCTATTAGAGGGTATTAAATATATCTGATTGGGCATTGCATTCATTCCATCTTTTATAATATTAATATTCATATCTGTGTGCTGAGCCAATAACTCATTCATAAAACTTTTATAATTGGACGGAAGATGTTGAACTATTATAAAGGTAAAACCACTATTATTAGGCATTGCCTTGAAAAAACTTTTCAAAGCTTCTAAACCTCCTGCAGAAGAACCAAGACAAATATAGTATTGATCATTGTTATCTACCATTTCAAATTAATACCTCCATTCATTATAATTACTAAATAAAACATATTTAAATAAAAGTATATCACATAGTATTAGAATTCTAAATAAATAATTAGTTTACTAACATAGTTATAGAGTATATAATATATAAACAAAATAAAGAGGGGGAAATTTAATTGTTTTTAACATCAAGAATTAAAGTGTTTGATTTAATCATGTGTCTATCAGACACTATAGGCTTGGCAGATCCAATTTTGGTAAATCATAATAAGGAAGTTGCCTATATAGCTTTTAAAATAGGGCAAGAGTTGGGTATGCAAAATAATGAGCTAGCAGAACTTATTCTTGCAGGTATTCTTCATGATATAGGATATTTTTCATATGATGAAAAAAGAGAAGTTTTAAATTTTGAAGCCCAAGATGTTCATGGTCATGGTGAATTAGGATATAGGCTACTTAAAACTTATTCCCCATTGGAAAATGTAGCTAATATAGTCAGATATCATCATGTTTTCTGGAATAAAGGAAAAGGAAGAAAGTTTAGGGGGGGAAATGTACCTTTAGCAGCCCATATTATACATTTGGCGGATAGGATTTCTGTATCTATTGATAAAAATAGAGAAATTATAGGACAGAAAGATCATATTTATGAATTAGTATTAGAACAATCCAATAGAATGTTTAAACCTGAATTAGTGAAAGCCTTTGCAAATATAAGAAACAAGGAATACTTTTGGTTGGATTTAACTTCAAATAAATTGACCTATATTTTGAATAATGTAGTTCATGATGAAATGGTAGATTTAGAAATAAATGGACTAATGGAATTGAGTGAGTTATTTGCTAGAATAATAGATTTTAGAAGTCCTTTTACAGCAACTCATTCTAGTGGTGTAGCTGTTACTGCAAAGTTTCTAGCTGAAAAAGTAGGATTTTCAAAAAATCAGTGTAAGATGATGAAAGTAGCAGGAGACCTTCATGATTTAGGAAAGTTGGCCATACCAGCATCTATTCTAGAAAAAGAAAAAGGCTTGTCTAGTACAGAATTTCAAATTATGAAAAGTCATGTTTATTATACTTTCATAACATTAGAGTCTATTAAGGAGCTAAATACAATAAATATGTGGGCCTCATTGCATCATGAAAGGTTAAATGGAAGAGGGTATCCATTTCACTTAAAAGGTGATGAAATTCCATTAGGTTCAAGAATTATGGCTGTAGCAGATGTATTTGTAGCAATAACAGAGGACAGACCATATAGGGAAGGTATGAAAAAAGATTCAGTAGTGAAAATCCTAGATGACATGGTAGATGCCGAACATTTAGACCCTATGGTAGTCTCAGTATTAAAAGACAATATATATGAAGTGAACTCCATAAGAGAAACTGCTCAATATAGAGCTAAAAAAGAATACAAATTAATGAATGTTATATAAATAAAAGTAGATCTGCTATTATAAAAATAGCAGATCTACTTTTATTTATAGATATAATATATTGAGAATTAATCATTTTATAGAATAGAGAAGAATTGATATACATATGATAGAATATGTATATCAAGGAGTAGCTTATTTAGTTAAAGAGGAATTTTAAAGAGATATAGGTAAAAACCACACATATTAAAAGTTTGAAAATATAAAGAAATAATTAAATATAAAAATAGATTGCAAAATTAATATCAATGGTTAAGGAGGATAATTATGTTAGAGGGTAAAAGCTATGCACAAATAAGAGCCTATTATAGAAAAAAACTTATATCTAAGATTCAAGAGTTACTTGAGACAGATGAGACTTTGAATATGTCTCACTATAAAGAACAGAATCTAAATGTTGATGTAGTTTTTAAGAATGAAGAAGTATTAATAGTAACAAATGAAAAATTTGAAGAATTATTTAATCAGGTGGATTTTGATTTAAGTTATGAATCTAAATCTTATGAATCTAAGGATAAAAACTATAAATCTAATTTCAAAAGAGCCTATAATCAGTGTAAAGAAGCAATTAGATCAAATGGTAATATTAGTTTGAATGCTGCGATGGTAGGAGTTATAGGGGCCTTATACTCTCCAACTAGAGCTAGTACAGGATATGTTGTTTATAGTGAAATGGTTATTTGTAAGCGAGAATTATATGAGTTAGATGATATTTATTTTGCTAAGCTAGAAGACTACGAGAGGGAAAATATTTCCATAAATGATTTAGTGAAAATAATTTATGATTTATCTAAGGAAACAGAAGGTATAGAAATACCTGAAGGGGATATAGATGACGAAACTATTGATGATTCAGTTTACTCTAGAAATAAAATATTGTTTGGACCACCTGGAACAGGTAAAAGTTACAATATTAAAAGTAAAATGAATTTAATTAATGTGAAAAATAAAAATGTAACTAGAATTACATTTCATCCAGAATATTCCTATTATGAATTTGTAGGTCAGTATAAACCTGTAGTTGCTTATGAAAAGATAGCAGGAACTATAAGATATCCTCATAATGATAAAGTTATAAGTGAAAAAGCCTTTGTTTATTATGACTTTGTACCTGGCCCATTTATTAAGGCTATAGTAGATGCACTAAGGTTACAAGAAAGTTCAGAGGAAAATGTACCGGAGAATGCACTATTAGTAATTGAAGAAATAAATAGAGGTAATAGTTCAGCCATATTTGGAGATATATTTCAATTATTAGATAGAATAAATGATGTAAATAATAAATTCTATGGCGAATCAGAGTATTCTATAGATATACCCATAGAAATCAAAGAATATATAAAGAATGAATTAAAATGGGAAGAAAGAGATTGGATGGATAAATTTGAAAATGGATTCATAATACCTAGTAATTTATATATATACTCAACAATGAATACATCAGATCAATCCTTATATCCTATGGACTCAGCTTTTAAAAGAAGATGGGATATGGAATATATGTATATTAATTATAAAGAAGAGAAATTAGAGCACTTATATTTGCCAGAGCCTTATGAAGAAATTAAATGGTTAGATTTTATTAAAAAAATAAACGGAGAAATAGTTAATTATACTGAGGTTGATGATAAGCAAATAGGTCAATGGTTTGTGGGAAAAAGTCTATCAAAATCAGAGTTTTTAGGTAAGGTAGTTTCCTATCTATGGTTTGATATTTTTAGATATAATCCAGAAAAAATATTCAAAAAGAATATAAAAACTTTTGATGATGTTAGAATCTACTATGATAGAGGGATATTTAAAGAAGAATTTATAGATGGCGTATTAGAAAATAGAGTGAATAGAGATGAAGAATAGTGTTGATGAGCGAATTGGCTTTAAAATGGAGGATAGTAAACTGAGTCTAATATTGCCAAAGTTTATAAAAGAGAAAGACTATAGCGAGGATAAAGAGTTAAAAGAAAAGATAAAGTATTTCAAACTCTTTAGAAAGTATAATACTTTTTCAAAAGAAAGTAAATCAGAATCTTTATATAAGTCAGAGAATACAGCAAGTGAAGAATATATATATTCTATATTTGAAGCCTATTATTTACTTTTTATAGACTATATGGAGATGGGTCTATTTCTGTTTACTGAGAGAAAAACTAATAGAAAACAAAGAGGAAGACTTAATTGGAATAGGACTATAAATAAAAGCAATTTAATAGTAGCTGGTGATAATCTAATATATGATAATCCCTATTATAAAAATAGAAATATTTTATACAATCATCCATTAACTGTCCTATATGGAATTCATCTTTTAGAAATAGAAGCAGCTACAGAGATTAAAATCAATATAAATAGCCACTATAAAAATATTATTAAAAACAATAAAAGAAATATAAATATAAATGAAGTTTTAAAGAAATATAAGTATAGTATGTATAGCGATAGAGAACGAAAAGTATTTAATATACTGGAGAGTATAAATAGAAATACAAGGAAATTAGATAAAAAGGAAACGGATTTAAACTTACACTATTTAGAAAATCTAAACAATTTATGGGAGCATATGTTAAAGAATATTTTAGATGATCAATATCATGAATTTAATAATTGCTTTCCAAAGGGAAGATATAATCT
>JARIDA010000121.1 GCA_029257065.1 Tissierellaceae bacterium
TTCCTTGGATTTTATTATTCCTGAAGTTATAAAAATCCCATCTCTTTTTAAGTATTCTTTTATATTTTCACTCATTCCAATAATTATATCTGCTATAATATTTGCAACAATTATATCTGCTTTAGAACTTAATATTTTAAAAAGATCTCCTTCTTTTATAGATATTTTATTCTCTAACTCATTATTTTTTATATTTTCCCTTGCCACTTTTACTGCTGTTGGATCTAAGTCAATTCCTATCACCTTTGAAGCACCTAATTTACCTGCCACTAATGATAATATCCCACTTCCAGTTCCTATATCATATAGTGTTTCTTCTCTCTTTAAATATTTTTCTATAGCTATTGTGCACATACTAGTTGTTTCATGGGTTCCTGTTCCAAATGCCATTCCTGGGTCAATTTCAATAATTATATCTGCTTCACTCTTTTCATATTTTTCCCAACTAGGTTTTATAACTATATTTTTTCCTATTCTAGTAGGTTTATAATATTTCTTCCAGTTTTCCGACCAGTCTTTTTCCATTACATCTTTTAAATAAATATCATAGTCATCTTCTTTAATAACCTCATATGATTTAAGATATTTTTTAAATAATTCTAGTTTTTCAAGTGGTTTTTCTTCCTCTGAAAAATAAGCTTTTATTGAAACCCTATTTGTTTTTAATTTATCTAGTTTTTCCTTTATCAATTCTTCATCTATATAGTCCCAATCTTCTTTGTTTTGTTCTAAATTCTTCAAATAGTTAGGATCATCTATACTAAGTCCTTTTACTCCTATATCATAAAATATATTACTAATTAACTCTTCCCATTTACCTTCAACTTGTACTTTTATCTCAGTCCACTTCATATGCACATCTCCTTTTATCATAATAATTATATATCAATATATATTTAAAAACCAGTATAATAAAAAACAATCGCCGAAGCGATTGTTTATTTAAATGCATCTTTTATTTTCTCGAAGAATGATTTCTTATCTCTGGTTGAATTTTCATGCATAGATTCTTCAAATTTCACTAATAATTCCTCTTGCTCTTTTGTAAGTTTTTTAGGAACAGATATATTAACAGTAAAGAATAAATCTCCTTTTCCTCTACCTCTAACATTTTCTACCCCTCTATCTTTAAGTCTAAAAGTCTCTCCTGTTTCTGTTCCTGATGGGATTTTAAATTCGGTTATTCCTTCTAATGTAGGAACTTCTAAATTTGCCCCTAATGTTGCTTGTGCAAAGGTAATCGGAAGATCTAGGTAAATATCATCTCTCACACGTTTAAATATTGGATCTTTTTTAACACTTATGTGAATTTCTAAATCCCCTCTTGGTGCACCCACATCTCCTGCTTCTCCTTCTCCTCGCATGGAAATTGTCATACCATCATCTATACCTGCTGGGATTTTAACTTTTATCTTTCTAGTTTTCTTCTGTTTTCCTGTTCCATCACAAGTTTCACATTTTTCTTCTATCTCTTCACCTGATCCATCACATATATCACAGGTCTCTGTTCTTACAAATTGGCCGAATGGTGATTGTTGGGTATATTGAACTTGACCTCTACCATGACATTTTGTACATTGTTTTTTACTTGTTCCTGGTTTTGCACCTTCTCCATCACAAGTAGTACAATTTTCAGTCCTTCTTATTTGTATTTCTTTTTCTACGCCAAACACAGCTTCTTCAAAGTCTAAATTCATATGATATCTAAGATTTGATCCTGGTCTTGGACCTCTTCTTGAAGAATATGATGATCCTCTACCAAATATATCAAATAAGTCATCAAAGATATCTCCAAATCCACCAAAACCTTGAGATTGACCGTCTACTCCTGCATGGCCATATTGATCGTACATGGCTCTCTTTTCTCCGTCTGATAAAACTTCATAAGCCTCTGTTGCTTCCCTAAATTTTTCCTCAGCTTCTTTATTATCAGGATTTAAATCTGGATGATATTCTTTTGCTTTAACTCTGTATGCCCTTTTTATCTCATCTTCTGATGAAGATTTATCTATCCCTAATATTTCATAATAATCTCTCTTTGACAAACTATTTCACCGCCTACTATAATAATCAAAACTATGAGCTAAATCAGAGATTTAGCTCATAGTATATTTTATCTTACCAATCTATTCTATTCTTGATCTTCTTCTTCGTCAACTACTTCATAATCTGCATCTACTACATCATCTTCCTCAGCTGACTCTGCTCCCCCAGCTTGTGCATCTTGTGCATGTTTGTATAATTTTTCTGAAATTGCATGAAATGCTTCTATTTTCTCTTTTATTTCATCTACATCATCTGATTCTACTGCAGTCTTTAAGTTTTCCACTGCTGTTTCTATACTAGTCCTATCTTCTTCTGGAAGATCTTTTCCAACTTCCTCTAGTGTTTGTTCTGTTTGATATATTATAGTGTCTGCTTCGTTTTTAACTTCTATTGTTTCTCTTTTCTTTTTATCTTCTTCTGCAAATCTTTCTGCTTCTTGAACTTTTTTCTCAATGTCTTCATCTGACATTCTTGTAGTTCCTGTAATAGTTATGCTTTGCTCTTTTCCAGTACCTAAATCTTTTGCACCTACATTAACTATACCGTTTGCATCTATATCAAAAGTAACCTCTATTTGTGGAACTCCTCTTCTTGCTGGTGCAATACCTGATAATTGGAATCTATCTAATGTTGTATTATCAGCTGCCATTTCTCTTTCACCTTGTAATACATGAATATCTACAGATGTTTGATTATCAGCATAAGTTGTAAATACTTGAGATTTTTTAGTTGGAATTGTTGTATTTCTCTCAATCAATCTAGTATTTATTCCACCTGCTGTTTCTATACCTAATGATAGAGGAGTAACATCTAGTAATAATAAGTCTTTAACATCTCCTGCTAAAACTCCACCTTGTATTGCAGCACCTAATGCTACACACTCATCTGGATTTATATCTTTTTGTGGATCTTTACCAGTTAATTTTTTAACTGCATCTTGTACTGCTGGTATTCTTGTTGATCCACCTACTAATATTACTTTTTCAACCTCATTTGCACTAAGTCCTGCATCTTTCAATGCATCTTTAACTGGATCTAATGAAGCATCTACTAATTTTTTAGTTAATTCATCAAATTTAGCCCTAGTTAAATCCATATTCAAATGTAATGGACCTGATGCTGTTGCTGTAATAAATGGTAAATTTATACTTGTTGACATTGTTGAAGACAACTCTTTTTTAGCACCTTCAGCAGCTTCTTTAAGTCTTTGAAGTGACATATTATCAGTTCTTAAATCAACTCCATTTTCTTTCTTAAATGATTCAGCTATATAATCAACTAATATATTATCAAAATCATCTCCACCTAATTCATTATTACCTCTTGTGGCAAGTACTTCGAAAACTCCGTCTCCCAGCTCAAGTATTGAAACGTCAAATGTTCCTCCACCTAAGTCGAAAACCATTATTTTTTGTTGCCCTTCTTCTTTATCCATACCATAAGCTAACGCTGCTGCAGTAGGCTCATTTATTATTCTCTCTACTTCTAAACCAGCTATTTGTCCTGCATCTTTAGTTGCCTGTCTTTGTGCATCTGTAAAATATGCTGGAACTGTTATAACTGCTTTTGTAACTTTTTCTCCTAAATAACTTTCTACATCTGATTTAATTTTTTGTAGAATCATAGCAGATATTTCTTCTGGAGAATAATCTTTTCCATCAATAGTTTTCTTGTGATCACTACCCATTTCTCTTTTAATTGAAGAGATTGTTCTATCTGGATTTGTAATTGCTTGTCTTTTTGCTGTTTCTCCAACTAATCTTTCATCATCTTTAGTAAATGCAACCACTGAAGGTGTTGTTCTATTACCCTCTATATTGGCGATTATAGTTGGTTCTCCACCCTCCATAACTGCTACTGCTGAATTTGTTGTACCTAAATCTATACCGATAACTTTACTCATAATTTATTCCTCCTTATATTATTTAGAAACCTTTACCATTGTTGGTCTAACTACTCTATCTTTAATCTTATATCCTTTTTGTAAAACTTCAATTACCATATTAGCATCATGATCTTCACTTTCTTCCATAAAAACAGCATGATGTAAATTAGGATTGAATTCTGTATTTAATGCTTGAATTTCACTCACATTGTTTTTTTCCAATACTTTTTTTAACTCTGTATATATTAAAACTACACCTTCTAAAAATGGATTTTCCTTATCATCATTTGATTCTAAAGCCCTTTCAAAATTATCTATAATTGGTAGTATATCTGAAACAAAAGATTCCACTGCATAAGCAATTGTATCTTGCTTAGACTTTTCTGATCTTCTCTTAAAGTTCATAAAGTCTGCTTGTAATCTTAATAGTTGATCAGTAAGATCTTCTATTTCTTTTTCTTTTTCTTCAAATTCTTCTTTAATTTTGTCTATTTCACTTTTTTCTCCATTGGACTCTTTAACTTCCTCAGTTTCTTCTACTTCCTCAGATTTGTCCATCTCTAAATCATCTTCATTTGTTTTATTTTTCGTCATGGAACCACCTCTCTATATTCAAAATCATTCTATCATTTTATAAAGTACTTCACTTATATCTTTTGAAAAACTTTTTAGTATTCCAATAAGATATGGATAGTCCATTCTAGTTGGTCCTACTATACCTATTTTCCCAATAGTTTTTTCACCTAGTTTGTAATTAGCAGTTATAACACTGCAGTCCTTTAAAACCTCATATATATTTTCTTCACCTATTACGATTTTCAAATCATCTTTTTGATTTTTATTGCCTACCATTATATCCATAAGCAATTCTTCATTTTCAATAAAGGATATAAAAGACTTAGCTTTTTCTAAATCACTATATTCTGGATAATCCAATATCTTTGTTACCCCGTCAGAATATATATCAGCGTTAACTACATTTCTCAATGAAGAATTTATTATTGGAAGTATTGCATTTAGTATTTCTTCCATATTTGGCATTTCTTTTATATTTTCTAATTCTATTTTCTTAATAATCTCCTCAACTGTTAATCCATTGAATTTTTCATTTAAGAAATTAGAAACAATTAGTAATTCTTCCTCTGATATATTTTGATTTAATCTAAATATAGAGTTTTTAACGAATCCTGATGAATTAACTACTACAATTAATATTCTTTTCTCCATTAAGGAGATTATCTGTATATGTTTTAGTTTTGAAGAGCTTAGTTGTGGTGACAGTGCAAGTGCTGTATAGCTGGTTAAAGCCGAGAGTATTTTTGCTGAATTTCGAATTAACTCTTCTACCTGCTTAGATTCTCTATACAAAGTCTCCTTTATTTCATCATCTCTCTCTATCCCTGAACTACTTATTTTTAATATATCATCCACATAAAGCCTATACGCTTTGTCTGATGGGACTCTTCCTGCTGAAGAATGAGGTTTACTTAAATAACCCTTATCTTCTAAATCAGACATTTCATTTCTTATAGTTGCCGGACTCACTCCAAGATTATATTCTTTTGATATTGTTCTTGAGCCAATTGGTTCTGCACTCAGCAAATGTGAATTTATAATTGCATATAACACTTTTAATTTTCTCTCATCTAACATCTTAATCACCTCAATGTAATTTATATTAGATGCTTGTTAGCACTCTTGTTGTTTGAGTGCTAATCACTTCCAATAAATAATATACCACTTTATATCTACTTTGTCAACTGGTTCAATTATATTTTAAAAAAATCAATTTCTACCTGATTCATCAAATCAAGACCTTTTTTTGTTAAATATATGTTTTCATTATAATTATTTAAAAGTCCACCATTTACATGTTTTTTTATTTCTTCCTTATATATATCCTCAATGTCTTCTCCAAATCTATATTTAAATTCTTTTTTATCTATACCATTGATTTTTCTAAATCCCATTATACAATATTCTGAAATTTCTTCTATTATACTTATTTCTTCAATCTCTTCAATGGGCAATTTATTTTTCTGAATTAATTCAATGTATTTATCTAAATTTGTAGTATTAGAGAACCTTTTCCTATCTTTATTGGAATGGCTTCCAAGACCTAAGCCTATATATTCCTCAACATTCCAATAGACTAAATTATGAATACTCTCTTTTCCCTCTTTAGCATAATTTGATATCTCATATTGTAAATATCCATTTGATTTTAAATAGTCAACAGTATTATGATACATTTCTCTGTCTAATTCATCTGAAATCAGCTGAATTTCTCCTAATTTATATTTATTAAATAGAGGAGTCCCTCTTTCCAATATTAAACTATAATTTGATATATGCTCAATTTCTAATTCTACTGCTTTTTTGAGAGATTCCATATGTTGATACATACTTTGACCTGGTAAGGCTGATATTAAATCCAAATTAATATTTTCAAATCCCTCTTCTCTTAAATTATAAATAGATTTATATATATCTTTTTCACTATGGGATCTTCCAATTATCTTTAATAAGTTATTATCAAAACTCTGTGCTCCCATACTTATCCTATTTATTCTAGACTCCCTATATACTTTTATTTTATCTTTAGATAAACTTCCTGGATTTGACTCCATAGTTACTTCTACCAGTTCACTACAATTAAAGTTAGTGTATATATATTCTAATATTTCGTATATATATTTTGGATTTATCTGAGATGGAGTTCCTCCACCTATAAAAATAGTTCTTATCTCATATTCTTTTAATTTTTCTTTATATAATTTTAATTCTCCTATTAAGGCTTTTATATAATCATCAATTCTATGATTTATATTTGTAAATGATATAAAATCACAATAATAGCATTTACTTTCACAGAAGGGAATATGAATATATAATGATATGTTTTTCATTTTTACCTCCTTACAAAAAGATAATGCACACCTAGGTGTGCATTATCTTATTCTTCATCATATTTAAGTACTGACAAGAAAGCTTCTTGTGGTACTTCTACGGAACCAACTTGCCTCATACGTTTTTTACCCTCTTTTTGTCTTTCAAGTAATTTTTTCTTTCTTGATATATCTCCACCATAACATTTTGCAGTTACATCTTTTCTTAAAGCTCTTATGGTTTCTCTTGCTATTATGTTTGAACCTATAGCGGCTTGTATTGGTATTGTAAATTGATGTTGTGGTATCTCTTTACTAAGTTTATTAGCTATACTTCTACCCCTCTCATAAGCCTTATCTCTATGAACTATAAGTGATAAAGCATCTACAGGCTCTTCATTTATTAATATATCTAGTTTAACCAAATCAGATTCTTTATAATCTTTCAATTCATAATCCAATGAGGCATATCCTCTTGTTCTAGATTTTAAGGCATCAAAGAAATCATATATTACCTCATTCAATGGAATGTCATAGGTCATAACAACTCTGGTTTCTTCTACATATTCCATATTAATAAACACACCTCTTTTATCCTGACATAATTCCATAATAGTACCTACATAATCAGATGGTGACATTATATTAGCAGTTACAATTGGTTCTTTCATATATTCTATCTCTGAAACTTCTGGCATATTTGATGGATTTTGAATATTCAATTCTTCTCCATCAGTTGTTTTCACCTCATAAATTACAGATGGTGCTGTTGTAATTATATTTAAATTAAACTCTCTTTCCAGTCTTTCCTGTATTATTTCCATATGCAGAAGTCCTAAAAATCCACATCTAAATCCAAAGCCTAGGGCAGCTGATGTTTCCGGTTCAAAATCTAAGGCTGCATCATTTACTTTTAATCTTTCAAGTGCATCCCTAACCGTATTAAAATCTTCCCCTTCAGCTGGATATATCCCTGCGAATACCATTGGAACTACTTCTTTGTAGCCTGGTAAAGCTTCAGATGTAGGATTTGAAGCATCTGTTACCGTATCACCTACTGTAGCATCTGAAACATTTCTAATACTTGCTGTCAAATATCCTACATCTCCCGGATATAGTTTATCTACTGGAGTATCTTTATTAGTATTTATACCTACCTCTGCAACTTCATATGTTTCACCAGTTGACATAAGTTTTATTTTCATTCCTGCTTCTAATACTCCATCAATAACTCTTATAAAACAAATAACACCTTTATAATTGTCATAAATCGAATCAAATATCAAAGCTTTAAGTGGTTCTGATTCTTTACCCTGTGGTGCCGGTACTTTTTCTACAATAGCCTCTAATACTTGATCTATATTAATACCATCTTTTGCAGATATTAATGGAGCATCTTGAGCTTCTATTCCTATTACATCTTCAATTTCTTCAATTACTCTCTCTGGCTCTGCTCCTGGTAAGTCTATTTTGTTAAGTACTGGTACTAACTCTAAATCTTGATCTAAAGCTAAATAAACATTAGCCAGTGTTTGGGCTTCAATCCCCTGACTTGCATCCACAACTAATACTGCTCCTTCACATGCTGCCAAAGATCTAGATACTTCATAGGTAAAGTCTACATGCCCAGGAGTATCTATCAAATTAATTATATACTCCTGTCCATCTTTAGCTTTATATAAAAGTCTTACTGCTTTTAATTTTATGGTAATTCCTCTTTCTCTTTCTAGATCCATATTATCTAGAACTTGACTCTCCATTTCTCTTTCTGTTATAACTCCTGTTTCTTCTATTAATCTATCTGCCAATGTTGATTTACCATGATCAATATGAGCTATAATTGATATATTTCTTATATTTTCTTGTTTTCTTATATTTTGCTTCTGCATTTCTTCCTCCTCATGAAGATACAATATTATTAAATTTTTAAAATTTATTATATTTTTAATTTTATTCTATAATTCCAAAATTTTCTCCAAAAGGATAAAATCTAAATTTAGCTACTCCCTTTAAACTACTTTTAGGAATAGTGTTAAATGATCTACTATCCTTGCTTGCTCCAGCTTCACGATTGTCTCCTAATACAAATATGTGTCCCTTTGGAACTTCCCACTTACTCTCATTATATATATGGGTATATATTCCATCTTCTATATAATCTTCTTCTAATAACTGTCCATTTAGATATACTAAACCATCTTCTATTTCTATTACATCTCCTTCAACACCTATGACTCTTTTAATATATTTTTTATCATCTGTATCTGGCGCATCAAGTAGGACTATGTCTCCTCTTTTTGGTCCTGAAAAATATAAAGACATCTTGTTTGCAAAAAGTCTGTCTTTCTCATGTAATGTTGGATGCATTGAATTTCCCAATACATAAGTAGTATTGAATATAAATGTTTTAATAAAAACAGCTATTATGATAGCTATTAAAATACTTTTTATCCACTCCACAAGTTCACTTTCTTCTGTTTCTGGTTTTAATTCTCTTTGACCTTTCTCACTATTTTGTTCGTTCATAAATATCACCTATTCTTTCCTATTTACATTACAACAAAATAACCCAATAACCTATATTATATCATTTATGGCAGTTTAAGCAAGAATTTAAACTCCTAGTTTGCTTTTAGTTATTTCTTCTAATTATTCTATGTGAAGTGAATTATTACTTGCTTTATTCTCTCTTAGATGATAGAATAACTTTGTTATTGTTATATTTAGGAGGTGACAACTTTGGCAAATATTAAATCGGCTAAAAAAAGAATTTTAATTACTGAAAAGAAAACAAAAGTTAATAAATCTAGAATGTCTTCATTAAAAACAATTCTTAAAAAATTCGATACAGCTATTGAAAACGAAGAAATTGAAGAAGCTAAAGAACTTATTAAAACTGTTGATAAAAAACTTAAAAAAGCAGTGGATAAAAATTTAATTCATAAAAATAAAGCATCAAGACAGTTAAGTAGATTAACTAAACAATTAAATAAAGCAATGTAATAAAAACTTCGGATATCCGAAGTTTTCTTTATTAAAATAACTATTTAGTTAACTTAACTATTAGTGTTTCTAAAGCTAGCTTATCATTTTGATAGCTAGTTTTTTGTTTTTTATCTATTTCTAATATATACTCTAAGTGTCTTTGAACCTCATCTTCTGTATAGACTCTAGCATTACCACTTATTTTACTATATTCATAGGGTTTAACTCCTAATTTGTTTCTCGTTTGAACATCATTATATCCTTTAGATCTAAAAATCTTATATTTAAGTATTAATCTTAGTTGTCTTATTATCATAAATAAAATTCTCTGAATTGGTTCATTAGCCATATACATCTCATTAAATATCCTTAATGAATTTTCTGTATTTTTCCTATTTATATTATCCAACAAGTTAAATATATTAGTATCTAAAGTCTCAGTAAAATTAGATTCTATATCTATCTTTGTAATAAATTCCTCTTCACTATGACTTATTATTTTCTCAAGCTCATTACTAAATTCATTTAAAGTTTTCTCACTTCTATATTCCATATAATTTGATTTTTGTATTAAATAATTTAAATCTTGATTAGATATTTGTTTACCATGTTTTTTAAATAAATTTCTTATCCATGCGACCAATTCATTATTTTTAAATCTTTTAAAATCTACAACACCATTTAAAGTGTTTATAGTCCTATAAAGTCTAGTATTTCTCCTTAATTTATTTGCCTTGTCTCTTAATATTAAAACTGTATAATCAGCTATTTTAGGTAAATATTCATTTAAACTATCTGAGAAGTCCTTATTATTATCAATTAATTCCATTAAATCTTTAACATAAACCATTTTTTTATCAGCCATAAAAGGTAATGTTTCACAAGCATTCAAAACATCTTCAAAATCACTGTCTTTACCTTCTATTTCAGTATAATTTAATGTTTCCATTTCTTTTGAAATTATACTATTTTTCAACTTTTCAATATATATATTCATTAAATGCTCTTCATCGCCTGTAAATAAATATACGGATTTCAAATTCCCACTATTCATCTCTTGTTCCAATTCTTTATAATTCAATTAAATAACTCTCCTTATCTCTTAAATATATTTGCATTATGCAGTAAGCATTTATAAAGGATATTAAATAAATAGATAAGTTTATCTCTTTCTTTTTATTTTCTCCTAAAAAAGATTTAATATCTATTCCATTCTTATCTATCTTAACACTTATATTACCATCTATATCTGTTCTGTAAATATTTGTGTTATTATTTCTATATCTCTCTAATACTTCTTCATTGGGATGTCCAAATAAATTATTTAAACCCACTGTAATAATTGCATTTTTTGGATTTGTATGTTTTAAAAACTCTTCTCCTGAAGATGTGGTGCTTCCATGATGGGGAACTTTTATTATATCAATATTCTTTAAATTATTGTCCATAGACAAATATTCTTCAACTTCCCCTTCCATATCTCCAGCCAATAAGATTTTATAATCAAAGTATTCTAGAAGCAATACCAATGATTTATTATTTTCCGAATAATTCCTATCAATCATATCCTTCGTAGGGCTTATTACTCTAATAGTTAAGTTTTTCCCCACTTTTATTTTGTCATCTCTTTTTAATATATAAGGGTTTTTATTTAACTCTTTAAGCTCTTTGTATATTTTGTTATCCTCATTTTTATAAGATGCTAATAATTTACCTATTTTTAATTCCCTAACTAATAAAGGGGCTGCTTTACAATGATCATCGTGAAAATGTGTTATAAATAAACCATTAATTGAACTATATCCTTGTTTTATTAAATATGGTAGTGTTATATTTTCGCCTATTTTAAAACTGCCTAAAACCTCTCCTCCTGTGTCCACTAAATATCTCCTGCCCTTATATTGAATTAGTATGGAGTCACCTTGCCCCACATCTATAAATTCTAAATAAAGGCTATTGTCCATCAAGGGTATTATATTAATTATTAAAATAAATATTATTGACCATAATATTACTATTTTTTGAATGTTTTTAGAGAAATTCCCAATATTAATTTTCCCAATTATTATCATCAATAAAAAATAATATAAAACTATTTCCCAAATTTCTGGTGATCTAAATTTAATAGATGTAAATGGTATACTTAAAAATAATTCTGTTAGTGTTCTCTCTCCACTTAATATTATATCAAGTATAAATCCTAATATTCTATTTACATATGGGAAAATATATGAAAATAATATCATTATAAAAGCAATAACAAGTCCTGATGAAACCAAAGGTACTATTAACAAATTAGTAAATAGGGTGATTATAGAAATCTGGTTAAAATAATACATTTGTATAGGAATAAGTCCTATTTGAACAGCTATTATTGGTTGAACTATATCTATCTTTTTAAAATCTAATATTTGGAATATATCTTTCACATAATTCGTTAAAAATATTAAAGAAAAACTTGCCATATAGGATAGTTGAAAGCTTAGATTAAATATAGAAAAAGGGTTTATTATTAACAATATAAACATAGATACAAATAGATTGTTAATGGGATCATAGGGTTCTACAGAACTCTTTGCAATTAATGCTAAAGTCAACATTATACATGCTCTCAGAGTTGATATTGGAAATCCTATTAAAAAGGAATAAAACCAAATTATAAATATTGCTCCGATATGAGTATATTTTCTTTCTATTCCGATTTCCGATAAAACTTTTATAAAAAAACTAGAAATTATTCCTATATGTAATCCTGATACTGCTAGTAAATGTGCTATTCCAAGGGCTCTATATGATGTGATATGGTCTTCTGATAAGTATTTATAGTCTCCTAATACAATACTGGTCATAAGAGATCTATTCTCTAGATTTAAATTATCTTTAAATAATTCTATTACATTCTCTCTAAACTTATTTTTAATTTTAAATATAAATTCTTCATTCTGTTTGTATTCTATTATATTGTAGCTATTTATGGTTGATATGGTGTAAATTTTTTTCGACTGAAGATTTTGCCTATAATTATAAAGTTTAGGATTAGTATTAGTCCTTGGTTCTTTTAATTTAGTTCTAACTCTAATACTATCTCCTATTTGGATTTTAGTCTCACCTATTATTTTAATTTTAGTTTTTTCATTCATCTTTATCTCTTTATCTTTATAGAATATTTTTTCACTTCTTAAAATATAAGAATTTATATTTGTATCATTTTCTTGCTTTTCTAATACTAGGCCTTCTAACAAGATTTCTTTATTAACAAAATTAGAGAGGGTATTTCCATTTAAATTAATATATATTAAAAATACTCCTAATAAGTACATTAGAACGACTATAGATATTTTAAGTTTTCTCTTTAAAAAAATCTCGAAAAATATAATTAATATACAGATTCCAATAAAAATTTTATACAAGTAATTACTACTAAGATGATATGTACTAATTATTCCAATAAGCATTATTATTACCAAATAAGAAAATTTTCTTTTCATATATTCACCATCTTATCTATTGATATAATATTAATTCACTGATATTAAATCTTTTATAGCTTCAAATTTTTTCTCTCCTATTCCAGAAACCTGCATAATATCTTCTACCTGTTGAAAACTATTTGTGGATCTGTATTCAATGATTTTATCAGAGGTCTTTTCTCCTATTCCAGGTAGCTTTATTAAATCATCTTTAGAACAATTATTAATATTTATGACTTCATTTTCAGATGAGCTATTTTTCACTCCTATTATATGACTATCTAATTCTATCTCTTCTCCAATTCTTGGTATATATATCTTTTCTTCATCTGAAACTTTTCTTGCTAAATTTATCCTGTCCACATCAGCTTCTTTGTCTAAGCCGCCTGCCAACTCCACTATATCTACTAATCTTTTTCCTAATTCTGCCTCTATTATTCCCGGATTTAGAACTGCTCCACTAATATGTATCATAATATTATTATCCACTTCTTCTATATATGTAAGATTTTGTTCGAATTCTTCGTTTTCTTCCATTTCCTCTATCTCCGCTTCTATTATATCCATCTCATCTATTTGTCTATTTCTATAGATAAAATTAAGTCCTAAGCCTATTATTAATATTACAACTCCTAAGATTATTAAGATTTTTTCCTTATTCTCTAAATCCATAATTAAAGCCTCCTTTTAAATTCTTAAATTATTACTTAAATTATTATATATTTTCTGGTATAATAATTTAAGTATAGAAAGGTGGTGAACTTATTGAAAAAAAGTATATGTTTAATTTTAATTTTGATTTTTTTATTAACACCTATAGTATCCTTTGCAGAAAATTTAGAGATATTTGGCGAAGGTGCTATTTTAATGGATGCGGATACTTCTCAAGTTATATATGAAAAAAATGCTCATAAAAAGCTTTATCCAGCTAGCACTACTAAAATCATGACTGGAATCTTAGCAATTGAACTTGGGAATCTTGATGATATAGTTACAATAGATAATGAAATTGTTCAATTAACAGACGGTAGCCATATAGCTTTAGAGCCTGGAGAACAACTTACTCTAGAAGAACTGTTAAATGCCCTACTTATTGAATCGGCAAATGACTCTGCTTTGGCTATTGCTAAACATATTTCAGGAAGTATTGATGTTTTTATAAATTTAATGAATCAAAAAGCTAAAGAAATTGGTGCTAAAAATACCCATTTTGTAAATCCTAATGGACTTCACCACGACGAACATTACAGTACAGCTTATGATTTAGCTTTAATGGGACAATATGCTATGAAAAATGATACATTTAAAAATATTGTAAAAAATTATACCTATACTATACCCATTACAAACAAAAAAAATGAACCTCGATTTTTAAAGTCTGCAAATCGCCTTATTTATAGTACTAGGAAAATTAATATTGATGGCAATGCAGTACCAATAAAATATGAAGGAGCCACAGGAATTAAAACTGGATATACTAAAAAAGCTCAAAGCTGTTTAGTATCATCTGTAAATAAAGATAATAGAAATCTTATTTCAGTTGTACTTAAATCAAATGGTGAAAATCTTTTTCTAGATACTCACAAATTATTTAATTTTGGTTTTGATAATTTCAGAAATGAAAAACTAGGTTTTTCAAATCAATTCATAGGAAATTTTAATGTTAACAGAGGAGCTTCTCCTATAGTCTCTGGTATTTTAAAAGATGATATTTCCTATAGCTTAAATCTAGATAAATTAGATGCAATAGAATCAAAAATAAATACACTTGAAGATATACAAGCACCTATAAAACAAGGAGATATTCTTGGATATATAGAATATATATTAGATGACAATGTGATAGCTAAAGGGGATATAATTTCAACAGCAAATATTGATATAGATCCCGATAGCACCTTATATAAAAAGATCTTAAATAAATGGTATTTATTTGTATTTCTTATTTTATTTTTATTAAGACTTAACAAATATCTTCGTATAAGAAAAATTAGGAAATTTAAATCTAGAAATAAAAGGTATTAAAAAACTGTCTGGTCATATAATATAACCAGACAGCTCCAATATCTTCTCCATGGAACTTAGCTAACTAATATAGCACTAAGTTATAGATAATAACACTTAAGTTTTGTTGTTTTATTCCTTCCATAATCTTTCTAAATTATAAAACTCTCTTTCTTCTTTATGAAACACATGTACAATCACTGAATGATAATCCAGTAGTATCCAACGTCCAGATGAATGACCTTCTTTTATAAAGTTCTTTTCACCATATCCTGCTTCTTCCATTTCTTTTTCTATCCCGTCAGCTATTGATTTTACCTGTGTAGAAGTATTTCCACTTACAATAACAAATTTGTCTGCTATTACAGATTTTTCTGAAATATCTATTATCTCTAAATCAATTCCCTTTTTATCCTCGCAAGCTTTAATTATTAGGTCTAATTTATTTTTAATTTCTTCCATTGTCTCCCCCTTTAAAATTTAAATCATATTATTTTTTTGAAGCTATTCCTTCAATTTCAATATTTGCTCCCTTTGGCAATTTAGAAACTTCTACTAAAGAACGAGCCGGTTTGTGCTCTTCAAAATAACTTGCATATATCTCATTAATAGTTTCAAAATCATTAATATCTGTGACAAATATTGTGGTTTTTACTAAATGATCTAAGTCAGATCCTGCTTCTTCTAATATAGCTTTTAAATTGTCCATTGAAGCCTTTGTTGCCTGTTTAATATCATCTATTATAAGTTTATTTGTACTCATATCTATTGGTAATTGACCTGATGTATATATAAGATTTCCTATTTCTACTCCTTGTGAATATGGTCCAACAGCTCCAGGTGCTTTTTCTGTATTTATTAATTTAATCATTTAAAATACCTCCAGTTTTTCTTAATCTAAATTTTCTAACAATTCATTTCTAATTTCAACCGTTTCAGTTGAAATTAACTGTTTCTTGTCAATTAAATATTTAATTGTATTATCTAGTGCAAATAGCATTCCCTTATCTAAATCTTCATAAGCTAGTTTTCTTGCTATTTCAACTCCAGGAAAATTTCTTTCAGGTTCAATATAGTCTGCTAAATATATGATCTTATCTAATTTAGACATATATCTTCCACCTGTAGTATGATTTTTTATAGCTTCTAATATTTCTTTATCTTTTATTCCATAGTCTTTTTTTGCTATTTCTGCACTTAATGGAGCATGTATAAGCTCTGTATTTTTCTCCATAATACTATTTTTAATTATATCAAAGCTTTCTGCTCTTTTCAATAAAATTGTTTTAGATTTGAATTTAGCACAATCGTGATAATATGCAGCTATTTTTGCTTTTTCAACATTAACATCGTGTCTATTGGCTAACTCACTAGCAACTTTCATAACTCTTAATGAGTGATTGTATCTTTCTATACCTATATCATTTATTAATATATCTTTGTGACAGTTAATCCTTATCAACTCCATATATATTATTCTCACTAATATAGCTTTCTACTTCTTCTGGAAGTAAATATTTAATACTTTTACCCTGACTAAATAAATCTCGTATTTTAGTGGATGATATCTCTATAATAGGAGTATCTAAAAGATAAATATCCATATTATATTTATCTTTCATATATTTTATTTTATTTCTTATTTTGTTTTCATTTCTAATATATCTTCGACAAACCACGAAATTACATTCTTCTTTTAATTCCATAAATTTATGCCAAGTCTCTAATTGAAAAAGAGAATCTTCCCCAATCAAAAAATATATTTCATCTCTATTATATTGTCTTTTAAGCTGCTTAATTGTATCTATGGTGTAGCTCTTACCCTGTCTATCTATTTCTATTGATGATTTTCTAAAATCCTTATTACCTTTTATAGCTAATTCTAACATTTCATATCGTATTTCCGCATCTGAAACATTGGACTCTTCCTTGTGAGCTGGGTTTCCTGTAGGAATAAAAATTATTTCATCTAGTCCTAATTCATCTCTTGCTTGCTCTCCAATTATTAAATGTCCATAGTGAATGGGATCAAATGTTCCTCCTAATACTCCTATTTTCATTATTAGCCTCCAAAATTATTTTGGTAATTCTATCTTCTTGTTGTCCTCTGACTCTCTATAAAGAACAAATCTACCACCAATACTTTGAACATATTCTGCTCCTATTTTCTCAGCTATTAAAAATGCTGCTTCTTTTGCATCTTCTGCAGAGTTTTGTAATATATTCACTTTTATTAATTCTTTTGTCTCTAATGCTTCATCCATTTGTTTAATAAAATTTTCACTAATTCCATTTTTTCCTATTTGGAATAATGGATCCATTTTATTTGCTAAGCCTTTAAGATAAGATCTTTGTTTTCCTGTTAACATTTTATTCCTCCTTATTCAAAAAATTCAAATTCATATTCTGATATAAATACTGAATCTTCTTCTTGTATTCCCAATTCTTTTAATTGTTCTATTACTCCCTGATCCCTTAGTACTTTTTGGAAATGTCTTACAGAACTTCGATTATTAAAATGTGTTCCTCTTAATAATCGATCTATAAATACACCCTCCACAATATACATACCGTTTTCTTTTCTTACTATGATTGGATCTTCCTCTTCTTCTATAACATCAATATGATAATCATCATATGTTTCATAATCTATTTCTGTTTTAGAAACTATATCCCACATTTTATATTTTAATTCCTCTAGTCCTTGCAAAGTAGCTGCTGATAACTCTAAAACTTCATATCCCTTAGGTTCAAATTCTTCTCTAACTCTTTTCAAATTTTCCTCTGCACCTGGAATGTCCATTTTGTTTGCAACTATTATCTGTGGTTTTTCTTTTAGCTTTTCATTATATTGAAATAACTCTTGATTAATAGTGTGAAAATCTTCTATAGGATCTCTTCCCTCATATCCAGATATATCCAAAACATGGACCAATACACTGGTTCTTTCAATATGTCGTAAGAATTCATGACCTAGACCTATACCCTCATGAGCTCCTTCTATTAATCCTGGGATATCAGCTATTACAAAACTTTTACCCTCTTCTACTTTCACTACTCCTAAATTAGGCTTTAATGTTGTAAAATGATAATTCGCTATTTTAGGCTTTGCTGAAGAAATTGTGGATAGTATTGTTGATTTCCCAACATTTGGAAATCCTATCAATCCAACATCTGCAAGTAATTTCAATTCTAATATAATGCCTCTTTCATCACCTTCCTTACCTGGTTCTGCGAAGCTTGGTGCTTGTCTTGTAGCTGTGGCAAATCTTGCATTACCTCTACCACCTCTACCACCTTTAACTACTGTATAAGTCTGACCCGGTTCCTTTAAGTCTATTATAATACCCTCAGTTTCTTCATCTTTTACGAGAGTACCAACAGGTACTTTTAATATAATATCTTCACCATACTTACCAAATTGTTTTTTGGTGCCCCCATTTTCTCCATTCTCTCCCTTATAGGATCTTCTATATCTAAAATCCATAAGAGTTCTTATGCCTTCATCGGTTTGTAAAATAATACTACCACCATCTCCACCATCTCCTCCGAAAGGACCACCTGATGGTTCAAATTTTTCCCTTCTCCATGCTACTGCTCCGTCTCCACCTTTTCCTGCCTTTAAATAAATCCTGGCAAAATCTATAAACATGATTTCCCTCCTTTTTAATAAATTATTCTCCTTAAAAAAATATAAGCTTACCATTTTCGGTAAGCTTATTATATATTATGCTAATTCCTCAGCTGTATAAACACTAACTTGTTTTTTATTTCTGCCTTTTCTTTCGAACTTAACTACTCCGTCTGTTTTAGCAAATAATGTATGATCTCTACCTACCCCTACATTATGTCCTGCATGTATTTTTGTTCCTCTTTGTCTCATAATTATACTTCCTGCTAAAACGGATGTTCCATCACCACGTTTTACACCTAATCTTTTAGATTGACTGTCTCTACCATTTCTAGTACTACCAGCCCCTTTTTTAGAAGCAAAAAGCTGTAAATTTAATTTAATCATCGTCTACACCTCCCTGTATTCGAGAGTTACATATTCTGGATAACTATCTATAATAGATTCTAGTCCCACCACTAGGGACATTAAAATTATTTGTGCGTTTTTTAACTCTTCTAAAGATATATCCTCTAATATCTCAACATCTAAAAAACCATTTTCTTGATTTATAGAATAGGATATTTGATTCTCTTCAATTTTTGCAACTTTATTAATTGATAATAAGCCTGTTTGAGTAAGTACAGAGACTGCTGCACAAACTATATCTCTTCCATATTCATCATAGTTAGCATGTCCACTTACACTATAGCGCTTTATATAATCATTTTTATCCTTATAAATAGTAATTCTTATCATTACTACTCAACTATATTTTTAATTTTTAATTTAGTATATGGTTGACGGTGTCCTTGTTTCTTTCTATAATTCTTTTTAGATTTAAATTTAAACACCACGATTTTTTTATCTTTACCATGTTCTAAAACTTCAGCTTCAACTTTAGCTCCATCTACATAAGGTTTTCCTAT